>NZ_CAXTBM010000090.1:0-17589 GCF_964242765.1 uncultured Hymenobacter sp. | reverse complement strand
GCGGGTGGTAGAACATGCCGTAGTTCGGCTCGGTGAATCCGGCTACCAGCAGCCCCCAAAACCGGTCTCGCTCCCCGAAGTTGATGGGGCCGTCCATGGCCGCCATGCCCTGGTTTGCCAGCCAAGTGCGACAAGCCTCAAACAGCATATTGGCGGCGGTCTGGTCGTCGATGCATTCGAAAAAACCCATGCCGCCAGTGGGTAAGGTGGCGTCGGTGTGGGCCGTCGCCGAATTCACGAAGGCGGCGACTCGCCCAATGGTTTCGCCGGTGGTATCGGTCAGAATCCAGCGAACAACGGCGCCCTGCGCTAAGTTGGGGTTGCGCTTGGCATCGAAAACGGCTTCAATCTCGTGGTCGAGAGGCGAAATCCAGTTGGGATGTGCTTGATAGATACGGGCGGGTAACGCCAGGAACTGACGGACCTGCGCCGGGGTCGTGACTTCGAGCAGAGGCATGAAAAGCAGCGGAAGAAAACTAGCGAGCAAACAGCAAAGGCGCCCCCAAGATTACGGATAAGCAACTTATCCGTCCGTAAACAACCAATAAATTCCAGCGAAGATGTTGTTGGGTAGCTATGGATTAGCTAACGATTGGCATGAGCTGTCGTCGGAAGGCGTTGAGAACCAACGCTATTAACGGGCGGTGCCACTATCCAATTGAGCGTTTGCGGCAACCGCTTGAAAACCGATAGCACTTTGATCCCGCCGGCCCGGATAACATGCACTTCTGTATTAAGCGAATCGAGGTAGGACTGTGGGTCCCAGCGGTAGCCCGCGAGGTAGTAGCGCGCCGTGTTACTAGGCACGTAGTGCAAGCGCAGTCGTTGCTTGGGCTTCAAAATCAGAGAGTCGTTGTAGAGCGGGTAATGCCAGAAAGCATTGACCGTTACGACAGAGGCTGTATCATGCGTCACATCACAACCACCAGTACGGGCGCAAGCAGCCACAGGACCAGCAGCAAGTCAATGCGACTTTCAAGGGTGGGCAAGCACAAGTTGAAACCCTGTTGCCAGAGGCAGCGCAACCAACTCAACAGTCCGCCACCCATTGCTAGCGAATAAGGTACGGGAATGGTAACGAGCATCCACACCGGGATGTAGTGCCAAGGCAAGTCTGTAGCCAGCAGCTGTTCACCCAGATAGAAGTTGGTAAAGCCATATAGGTAGCGCACGGCGTGAGAGGCTACTGAGAGTAGCTCCGGTAAGCTCCATGCCCATAAGTAGGGCCAGCCAGCCATAATGCCTACCGCTGCCGTACCCACACAAGCGCCAGTTAGTTTCCAGATGCGGTATGCTGTGTGTGGTAGCTGACTGGGTGGAATTGAAACGGCTTTCCAGCAGCAGGCCCTGTGCTGCAAACAGCAACAACTGTAAGCCATGAACCCGCACATCGACAACTGTGCAGCCTATGTGCATAATTGACGGCTTGACGGGTTTACTGTACAAGATATCGGCTATGGTCTGGCGGAGTTCAATTGCACAAGCTAAAAAGCGAATGGCCATAACGGCAAAACCTTACACAAGCAAGGCTTGCTGTGCCAAAGCAGACGTGGTGTAAGCGCAGTAGCTAAAATTACATGCTCTGCTTCGTACGTCACATAGGCAAAGACCTAATTACTAAGCTCGCTGGACTTAAAACAAAAAAGGACAGCCGATTTATCGGTTGTCCTTTTACTGGTGGGAGATACTGGGTTCGAACCAGTGACCCTCTGCTTGTAAGGCAGATGCTCTGAACCAGCTGAGCTAATCTCCCGAGGGTAAGCGTACTATAACGTGGGAGATACTGGGTTCGAACCAGTGACCCTCTGCTTGTAAGGCAGATGCTCTGAACCAGCTGAGCTAATCTCCCATGGGGCGTTTCCCGTTTGGGATTGCAAATATGCAGGACCATTTTCGATTACGCAACTCTTTATGCGAACTTTAGGCCCAGAAATTCCTTTGCAGAAGAGAGAATGACGTCCAACTCTTTTAAAGTCAAGAAATAGTAAAGGATTGAAAAAGCTGCGGCGGTACACGTTTTATTTTCTGCTGGGCCTTGCGTTGCTGCTGGGCGCGGCCGTGGCGGGCGTATGGCTGGGGCAAGACCGCATCATCGGGCTGTTTGTGCAAGAAGCAAACCACTACCTGCGCACGCCGGTGCAAGTAGGGAAAATGGAAGTGTCGTTGCTCGATCAGTTTCCGCGGGTGTCTATTACGCTCCACGAGGTGCGTGTTAGTGGCTCGCTTCCCCAGGACACCGTGCCGCTGGCCCGGGTCCGGCGTCTTTATTGCGCCTTCGATGCCTGGGATATATGGCGTGGGCACTACCGTATCCGGGCCATCACGCTCACTGATGGCCGCGTTTACGTGGGGCATGATGGGCAAGGCCGCCCCAACTACGACGTTATCCGCTACGACACCACCGCAACTGCCTCCGATAAGCCGCTGGCTTTCGGCTTGGAAAACGTGCACCTCGAGCGGATTCATACCACCTACAACGACCAACTGCGCCAGCAGCGCTATACCGTGCGCGTCGAGGATATGCAGGCCGAGCTAGACGTCAACGACATGCTTGTGGACGTCACGGCCCGGGGCGACACCCATGTGGAGGCCTTGCAACTCGGTTCGGATGTATATTTCCGCGACAAAGCCTTGGCAGTCAATACCCGTTTGCGAGTTGACCGGGCTGCGCGGCTCGTTAGTATTCAGCCCTCGGAGCTGAAAATAGGCCGCGCCGCTTACGGGGTGTCGGGCCGGGTGAGCTACCGGCAGGCCACTGATTTAGATGTGCAGCTTGATGGGCGCAACACCGATGTGCAATCGGTACTGGCGCTGCTGCCGCCGCGGGTAGCTACCCGCCTGAGCGCCTACCGCAGCCGCGGCGACGTGTATTTTGGGGGCACGGTGCGCGGTACGCTGGCTGGAAAAGACAACCCGCGCCTGGACTTTCGGTTTGGCTGCCGCGATGCTTCGTTCTATCATCCTGAGTACAAACAGGCCGTGGAGCACGTCTTCCTGACGGGTACTTTCAGCAACGGCCCGGCCCGATCGGCGCGTACTTCGGAGCTAGATCTGCGTGAGGTGCGTGGCACGTTGCAAGGTCGGCCCTTCAATGGCAGCTTACGCTACACTGATTTTCAGGACCCGCGGGTGGTCCTAAACCTCAATGCCGATCTGGATGTAGCACGGGTTCTGCGTTTTTACCCGGTAGCGGCCGTACGGGAAGGTAGTGGCACCGCGCAGTTGAAGGTGTCGTTTGCGGGCAGTATGCGCGAGTTCAGAGCCAGTCCAGCCACGGCGGCGGTGCAGTCGGCCGGGGAGTTGACGCTGCGCGGCGTACAGGTGCGGCTGCGCGATTTTACGCAGCCATTTACGGGCCTAAGCGGCGTCTTTCTGCTGCGCCGCAACGATGTGGCCATCAATAGCTTCACGGGGCGAGTGGGAGCATCTGATTTTCAAATGAGCGGCGTGTTCAGAAATGCGCTGGGCTGGCTACTCCTGCCGCGGCAGCAATTACTGGTAGAAGCCGATGTGAAAGCTAGGCAACTGAATTTCGATCAGCTTTTAAGCTTACGAGCAGCGGCTGGCGCCGCTACTACACCCACTTCGGCTGGTGGCAGCTATGGGTTTCGGTTGCCGCCCAACTTGGCGCTCGACGTAAACGTGCAGGCGCAACGGGCACGGTTCCGGCGGTTTCGGGGGAGGGAATTGCGAGGTACCATCCGGTTGCAAAACCAAGTGCTGAGTGCGCCTTCGCTGTCGGTGGCGGCTGCCGGCGGGCGGGCTAGCTTCCGAGGTAGCCTTGATGCCCGCCAACCCGACTTGTTGCGCCTTAGCTCTAGTACCAGTTGCCAGCAACTGCCCCTCGATAGTTTGTTTTACGTGTTCGAAGACTTTGGGCAGCAGTTCATTACGGCGCGTCACTTGCGCGGGACGCTCACGGCTTCCGCCGAATCGGACATGTACTTCAGCAGCAACCTGGACCCGCTCACCGACAAGCTACAGGCAGAGGTGAAGATGACCGTGCGCAATGGAGAGCTAAATAACTTTATGCCGCTGCAAAAGCTGTCGATGATAGCGGGGCGTGAACGGCTGCGGCACCTGCGCTTTGCCCAGCTGACAACCCCCGTCTACATCCAAAGCCGAACGGTGTATCTGCCGGAGATGGAGATTCGCTCGAATGTGAAGGCCGCCTCTTTGGTGCGAGTTACGGGTACTCACACCTTTGACCAGCAGATGGATTATCACGTCAGCATTCCCATCTTACCCGGTTTGCTGTCTAAAGTGGTGTCAAACGGAAGCAAAACGGGGCCCAGTTTGCTACTGGCAATTCAAGGCGATGAAAACAACTTCCGGGTGACTTATGACCGGACGCGGGCCCAAGTTGCACGCCCTCCAGCGAGTGGGTCGGCGCCTACGCGCAAGCCTGGTTTGCTCGATGGGTTGTTGAGGCCTGCCACTGCTAGGCCCGCAGCAGCAACTACTCCTGCGCCGCCCACGGAGCCCCGCAAGCCTTTCGAGTTGAAGAAGCCCCCGGAGAAGAAGCCAGCCCAGCCTCAAACCGGCGAGTATTTCGAGTTTTAATTTCGGATAGCAAAGGGCAGTTATAGCCTAATTTCACGCACCAAGAGAAAATATGGAGCAGCTCTTAGCTGAAATATGACAGTCGGAATAGCGCCAGGAGAGATAAGTAAATCAGGAGTGTTGAGGGTAAAAGTTAGTGATGGATCCTGCTTAATAGGGTGGTGCTAAAAATCAACCTAATCCAAGCAGGTGCGTTAAGGACATCAGATTATATGTCCACCCTTTCCTTCTTAAACACCATGAACGACAACCAACTCCTGCAGAACTATTCCGACCAAGAAAAAGCGGCTTATCTGAGTGTTATTGCCAGCTTAGCCTCCGCCGACCGCGAGGCTTCGGCCGCCGAAATCGAGTTCTTGCAGCAGCTATCACACCAAGCTGGCCTTTCGGGCGGTGCCACGCAGCAGGTACTGGCTGCGGCCAAAGATTCCACTAATCAAAGCGTACAGGCCAATCTGGACGCATTGAAGGGCAGTGAGTTACGGTTTTCTTTGATAACCGACCTTATTAGCTTTGCCCGCGCTGATGGCTCGTATGCCAACGACGAAGAGGCTATGGTGAACAAAATTGCCAGCTACCTCGGTATCAATCAGCAGCAAACCCAAGCCCTGGAGCAAGTGGTTGACCAAGCGGCCAGCGTACCACATGACGCCAACGATCCATCCAAGCAAGGTTTTCTAAGCGGCATTACCGATAAGCTTTCCAGCGTTGGTATTCCGAAAGGCGCCTTGATGGCGGGCCTCTTGGGCGTTGCAGCCCCGATGGTATTGTCGCGGGTGATGGGCGGCCGCGGTGGCTCGATGGGTGGCGGCATGCTCGGGGGCAGCGGCTCGATGGGCGGCTTGCTAAGCGGTGCCATGGGTGGTGGCAGTTCGATGGGTGGCATGCTTGGGGGTCTGTTGGGTGGAGGCTTGCTAAGCAGCGTGCTCGGCGGTGGGGGCGCTCAGGGCTCTTATGGCAACATGCCGCAGCAAGGCACGCACGTAGGCAGCGGTGGTCTTGGCTCTCTTATGTCTATCCTGGGCGGGCTAGGTGGGCGTCCAGGTTCGGCTCCACGTAGCGCAGGCGGTGGCGGCCTTGGCAGCTTACTCGGTGGCGGCGGCGGTGGCATGGGCAGCCTGTTGGGCGGCTTGCTCGGTGGCCGTTAAGAGTTTAACCTAGAAGATAACCACAAGAAAGCCGGCTGCCCTGTTAGGAGCAGCCGGCTTTCTTGTGGGGTTGAAAATTTACTTTGCCAAGGTGTGCTATGTTGACAAACAGAAGCTGGCACTTCGTATTCGAAAATGCTACCGGCTCAGGCTAGGGGTAGCCGGGTTGAGGCTATCCGCCGAGTTGGTTAACTGCACGATGGTAGTGCCAGAGCTAGCAAATTGACCGCCGTGCTGCTCCACCACTTCAATCAGGCTGTAGTTGAGGTCTTCTTTGACATCGAGATATTCAACGTAGCTGTCGGTGTGTACGAAATACTGTACGGTTACCTCCCTAGCGGTAGGCGTGAGGGCCGCAAATTTCACCTCGGCCTGATCTTCAACCAGTGGATGAGCTTCGATAACGGCGCGGGCACTTTCTACTATAGCGCGAAGCTGCTCACTGGTTGTGCTTTGGCTTAAGGTCAGCGTGAAGCTGACGCGCCGAGCGGTGCGCAACGAGAGGTTGTCGAGGGGCTTGTCGATCATGCTTTTGTTGGGCACGGTCACGTAGCTTTTCTCGGCCGTGCGCAACCGGGTGCTGCGGAAGCCTACTTTCTCCACGGTGCCCGTAATACCGCCTACCGTCACCAATTCGCCCACGGCGAAAGGCCGGTCGAGGAAGATGGTGAACGAGGCAATCAGGTTTTCCAAACTTTCTTTGGCCGCGAAGGCCACGGCCAAGCCCCCAATGCCCAAACCTCCAATCAAGGCGGTTACGTTCACGCCGAACACTCGGCTTAGCATCACCAGGAAGGTAACGGTGATAACCAGCACTTTCAGCAGGTCTTTGGCGAAGGGAATCAACTGGTTGTTGAGGTGTGAAGGGGTAACTTCGGCGCGCCGCTGAAATACCATGACGGCGAAGTCAATGATGCGCAACGCAATCCAGCCTACGCCCGAAAAAACGGCCAACTGAAACAGGCGAAAGAAAAACACCTTCACGGCCGGCTCATTGTGCGTTATCTCGTGGCTGCGCACCGGATAATCGAGCACCTGAAACGCGAAGTAGATGGTTACCAAAAAGATAACCACCGACAGCGGCTGAAGCAGTAAGGCATGAAAATGATGCTCGGCTACTCCCTCGGTTTTGGTGCGGATAAAACGGAACAACAGCTTCGACAGTAGCCTCGACAGTAAGGTTTTGAAAGCGAAGCCAAACAATAGAATACCTACGCACCACAAATACGCCCGTACATCGTTGCCAAGGAAACGATAATTTAGGAATTCCTGTAGGGTCATTTCACAGTAGTTAATGAACAATAGATAGTAGTACAAAACGAAGAGGCTAACAGTTGAATTCTATTAAATATCAAGCTGGCGCCCATCGCCAAAATCGTACCACTTGCATTAAATTTATACGAGCTGTCGTAAAGCCATTTCAAACGACTTTTGCGCCAAGCTGGTGGGACTGTCGCCCTGCTGGCGAGTGCGGGCCAAGGCTTGGCGGATCACGCGGGACGTATCGCCGAAGATGGCTTGGTCGGTGATTTCAGCATTGGTTTCCATCAGGTAAGCAAACACGCGGGCCATGCCGCAGTTGGCCACGAAGTCGGGTATGACGGAGGTATGTTGGTCGGCAAACTCGCCGGTGGGGCCAAAGAAAATTTCCGAATCCTGAAAGGGCACGTTGGCTCCGCACGAAATAACTTCCAGTCCGCCCGCAATCAACTGCTCTACCTGCGCCCGCGAAACCAGCCGCGACGACGCGGCCGGAATGAAGATCTCGGCTCCTGACTGCCAGATCTGCTGGTCGATTTGCTCGAACGACAGCAAGTTGCTAGCCGTGAGGGCATTGCCGACCCGGTTCAGAAACAGCGCCCGAATTTCTTCCAGTGTAAATCCTGCGGGCTGCAACAGCCCACCGGCCCGGTCGATGATGCCAGTAATGCGCACGCCCTGGCTGGCGAGGTAGTAAGCGGCGGCGGCCCCCACGTTGCCCCAGCCTTGCACAATGGCGCGCTTACCTACCACCGATCGGCTGCCCCACAACGCATAGTAGTGCCGCACGGCTTCGGCCACGCCGTAGCCCGTAATCAGGTCGGCCACGGTGTACTTGCGGCGCAGATCGGGCGTGAAGCTGGCGTCCTCCAGCACTTTCACTACGCCTTGGCGCAACTGGCCTAGCTTCTGGATCTTCTGCGGCTCGGTAGCGCGGTAGTGCCCATTCACGATGCCTTCCTGCGGGTGCCAGAGACCATAGTCTTCGGTGATAGGAATCACATCATGGATTTCATCTACGTTTAAGTCGCCGCCGGTTCCGTAGTAGGCTTTAAGCAACGGAATGACGGCGCGGTACCACCGCTCCAGCACCCCGCGTTTGCGCGGGTCCTGCGGGTCGAAATTGATACCCGATTTCGCACCGCCAATGGCCGGGCCCGATACCGTAAACTTCACTTCCATCGTTTTGGCTAGGCTCTCTACTTCGCGCTTGTCAAGGCCTTTGCGCATGCGGGTGCCACCGCCAGCGGCTCCGCCCCGCAAGGAGTTGATTACCACCCAGCCCTCTGCTTCGGTTTCGGCATCCTTCCATTCAAATACTATTTCCGGACGCTTGTTTTCGAATTTAGCCAGTAGGTCTTTCATGAAAAAATTTGGGGGTAGGAAGGAAAAAGCAGGTTTTTAGGGAACAAAGGTACACCGCTCCCGTAGAGCTTTCCGGTCTAGGAGCCTCTAAATACACTTGTTTTGGAACCTCGCGCGTTAGAGGAGCAACCAAATTTTTGGAGATTTTCATTCATAGGAACTCTTTCCATCAGAAATATCGTATTAGTCATATTCCTGACGGAACTGCTTTTTTCTTTTTCAGCCACCGTTGTTCATCAGTATGAAACCCTTGCTCTCACGCGTAGAATCCAAAAAAGTAGATAAGGCCGCTGCCATGCTTAAAGTATTGGCTCATCCCAAGCGTTTGGCCATTGTAGATTTGCTTGGTAAAGAGGACAAAATGACCGTAACGGAAATCTACCGGACGCTCGATTTGCCTCAGGCAATTGCTTCTCAGCATTTGATTACCCTTAAAGACCGGGGCATTCTGTCCTCGTTTAAAGTGGGCACCAAAATCTATTACTCTCTTTCCATTCCAAAACTGCTCGACGTAATTGATTCGCTCGAGGAGTGCTGCGACACTATGTAGCACAAGCGTAGGCTTGCATAAACGTGAAAAAGACCGCCAATTGACGGTCTTTTTTCATTTGTGGCGAGGTTTCTTTACGAGCAAAGCTATTTTCTTGCTCGGTGTTTTAAAGGTCGATTCGAACAGCGGGCTATCCTTCCGACGCAGAAGAAATCTGAGTTGGCTTGTTCGACAGTTTCAACAAGATTCCTCCTGCGTCGGAAGATAACTGCTTGCTGTGAATAGGCTTTAAGCGCCTGAAATGCGACAAGCCCTTGACGTTTAGCATACGGCAAGGGCTTGTTTTGTCAGACTATCCTTGCAAGGACAGCTAAACGGTCGTTGGCTGGTTTTCTAGGTCGAACAGGTCGGTGAGGACGTCGATGAGTTGGTCGGCTTCGCCACGCTTGCAAGCAGCTTTGAGCTGGATGACGGGATGCTTAAGAATTTTCTGCATCAACGATTTGGTTACTTCGTCCATGCGGCGGGCTTCTTCGGGGCTCATCTTCTTCTGGAAGCGGTCCATTTCTTCCTGCCGAATCTGCTCTAAAGCATTTTTTAGCTTTTGAATGGTCGGCGACACCAACATCTCTTTGCTCCAATCATTAAGGCCAGCAAGGCTTTCGGCGATGATGGCGCGCACCTGTGGCACGGCGGCCATGCGGCGCTCTAGCGCGGCCGATGCTTTGCTTTGGATGGAATCGATATTGTAAACCAGTACGCCCGGTACGTTCTCCACTTCGCTGTCTATACTACGAGGCACGGAGAGGTCGACGAAAAACTTGTAACTCAGCACATCAAGGTTAGCTACCAACTCGCGGGTGAAGAAGGGCGTAGCAGCGTTGATGGACGAGATAATAACGTCGGCTTCTTTGAGGCCCTGCGCTAGATTTTCAAAATCCAGAATTTTGAGGCCGCACTCAGCAGCCAGCATGGCAGCTTTCGAGCGGGTGCGGTTGCAGATGGTCACGTCGGTGAAAAACTTGCTGTCGCCGAAGTGGCGGCACACGTCCTCGCCAATCTCGCCGAGGCCTACAATCAGCACCCGCGGGTTGGCTACGTCGGCAGTCAATTCCTCTACCAACTCCAGAGCGGCGTAGGAGGTGGAAGCGGCCCCGTCGCGAAACGAGGTTTCCTGCTGCACGCGCTTATTAGTGAAAAACACCGTGTGCAGTAGCCGGTGCAGAAAAGGCCCAGCCGCATCTTCGTCAGCCGACCACTGGTAAGCCTGTTTCACTTGGTTGCTGATTTGCAGGTCACCAACCACTTGCGCGTCGAGGCCCATTGCCACTTCGAAGAGGTGCTGCACCGCGTCGTCGGCAACGTCGAGGATGTCGAAATAGGGGAAGTACTGGCTGATGTTCGCCAAGTTCTTGAGTTCACCTAGCGCCTCGATGATGGCTAGGCTCTGGTCACGGTCGGCAGCGTAATAAACTTCGGTCCGATTGCAAGTGCTAAGCACCAGTAGATCGGTAAGGGCTAGCTCGTGGTGGAGGGTATGCAGAAAGCGGCGGCAGGCGGCTTCATCCAATGCAATCAACTCCCGGATTTCCAGGGGAGTTTTTTTGAAGGACAGACTGACGGCCTTGAAGGGGTGAGGCATAGCGAATGGCAACTGCAATTGCAGGCGGCAAAATTACGGCACAAATCGATACTATGAAAACAGCGAGGAGGGCCGTGTGGTTCAGAGAAAGTTTAAATTACGGGTAAGACACTTCTGAGCGACATTTTGCGTTATCAGGCCACTAAAAATAGTTGCAAACTACGCCGTTGTGACGCGCAAAAACGACGTTTTTGGCCACTCCAAACTCCTGTGTAGAGCAGCTTTATATGGTACTCTGCCCCGCAACAGCAGCAGTTGTACCTTTGTGCAAGTACCCATTCTGCTAGACCACTCGTACTGGCAGACCATATGGTTGCTTCACCCTTGCGTCGGGAGCTGCCTCATTTCTCGTTGCCTTTCTTACGTCCTTGATAGCCATTTACGACCAAAAAACCCGGATTAAGCTGCTCATTATAGCAGTGGCACTGCTCATTGCGGCGGCTACCGTCATCTATACCAACGTGCTTGTGCAGCGCGTATCAGAGCGGGAACAACAGCAAATTGCCCTTTACGCCAAAACGCTGCGCTACATCACTAACACCGAGGAAGAGTCGAACTTGTCTTTTCTGATGGACGAGATTATCAATGCCAATACGACCATTCCCGTTATCGTCGCCGACGGCGCGGGCAATATCGTGGCGGCTAAGAATCTTACTATTCCGAAGGGATTGAGCGAGAAGGCTAGTACTGCTTTTT
Organism: uncultured Hymenobacter sp.; assembly: GCF_964242765.1. Lineage (NCBI taxonomy): Bacteria > Pseudomonadati > Bacteroidota > Cytophagia > Cytophagales > Hymenobacteraceae > Hymenobacter > uncultured Hymenobacter sp. The sequence continues at coordinate 6,425 of NZ_CAXTBM010000090.1, read as the reverse complement.
TGCGCCAGGAATTGTCGGTGCTGAAGCTGCAACACCCACCTATTATCATCGAGCTAGGAGCATCGCAGCGCAACTATATCTACTACACAGATTCCGCCTTGCTAGCCCAATTGCGGACGTATCCACTGGTGCAGCTAGCTATTATTGCTTGCTTGGGGGTCATTGCGTACTTCGCCTTCAGCTATTCACGACGCTCCGAGCAGAACCGGGTGTGGGTGGGATTGGCCAAGGAAACGGCCCACCAGCTTGGCACCCCGCTCAGTAGTTTGATGGCTTGGCAAACCTATCTGAGTGAGAGCGAACGGTTTAAGAATGAGCCTATTGTAGAAGAGTTGAGCAAAGATATCCGGCGGCTTCAGATTATCACCGAGCGTTTCTCCAACATCGGTTCGGTGCCGGTGCTCAAGCCCGAGAACATTTTGCGTACCACCCAAAACGCAATTGCCTATCTGCAAAGCCGAGTATCAAAGAAGGTGGTGTTCGAAATCAAAACCGATCTGCCCACCGATACGCCGGCGCTGCTCAATATTCCGCTGTTCGATTGGGTAATCGAAAACATCTGCAAAAACGCCGTGGATGCTATGGACGGCCGCGGGAGTATCACGCTGCACCTGCGCCGCCCCGTGCGCGACAAAAAATCCATTGCCATCGACATCACCGATACCGGCAAAGGCATCCCTAAAAGCCGAATTGACCGAGTGTTTCTGCCTGGCTTCACCACCAAGAAGCGCGGCTGGGGCCTGGGTTTGGCCTTGGCGAAACGTATCATCGAGAACTACCACCAAGGCAAGCTCTTCGTGAAATGGAGCGAAGTAGGCCGCGGCACCACGTTCCGAGTGATATTGAAGGGGTAGATGCCTGGCACGCTTTGTTGTGCTGCTTCGGCCAGCGCAACAAAACAAGTCTTTTAGCTTATTCCTTCGCGGTAACGGTCTCGGCGGCTTCTCGGGCTTTCTTTGCCTCGCTGCGGTTGGTGATTTCCACGTAGCTGTTGCCGGTTACGGGCTTGCCATTGTGGGTGCCTTCTACGCGGCACATGCCTTCCCAATAATGCATTTTAATGCCAGCAAACAGCTTGAGGGTCAGTTCCTGGTCGGGCATGACGGGCGTGATGGTGAGGTCGTAGCCTTGACTGGGGATGCGCAGGCGCCACTTGCTGGGGTAGCGTAGTCGGGAGTGGGGGCTCGTCCAGTAAGCGGTGGTTTCCAGTTGAAAATCGGCTTCGTTGAGGTGCGTGTTCTGAGCTTGAGCCCCAAAGTGTGAGCCGCCGCCAATATGCTGGCCAGTGGCCCGGTTGTAGAGTTGGTAGGCCATGATTTCCTCACGGGGTTCGTTGAGCTGGATGCTGAACCAGTCCCAGCCTAAGTCTTTGGTCGTGACGCTGTTGCAGTTCCACTGCCGGTCGTACCACAACTCGCCTTCCACTTGGTGGGTTTTGCCAGCAATTTCCAAGGTGCCGGCGGCCGAAAGGCGGGGGTAACTGTAGTAGCCAGCGGTGGCCGTGGGGCCATATTGCTCGTAGCCAGTACCGTTATGCAGCAGCACCGGTTTGGCGGGCGTGGTGGTGAGGTTAATGGCTTGGTCGGGATGAGCGGCCATGCGGGCTTGCAGGTGGTAGCGGCCTTCCTGCCCGGTGAGGGTCCAGCGCTGAGTCTGCTTTTGGGCGGCAAGGTTGAGGGGCAAAGTGGGCGCCAATAGCTGGGGCAAGCGTTCCACCTTGTAGTCGTAGCGGAACTGCTGCTGCTGCGGATCGGTAAGGGCAAAATTCACCATCTGCCAGTCCTTCTTGCCAGTGACGTTGAAATGGAAAAACACGTATTCCACCCCGAAGGTCTCGCCGGTGGCTTTGTCGCGCAGGTGGCCGGTGAAATACCACCACTCCAACGAGTTTTGCTTGTGCACGGCTTCTTCCTGCGGTAGCTGGGCGCGCTCGGCGGAAACGTCGTACTTATTAGTGGGTTTAAGGGAGCAACCGGATGCCGTGAATAGCAGAATGGAAACAGTAAGGAGCAGGTTCTTCATACCCCGCAATAAGGATTTTGGGGGCGGAAAGGTTTAAGCGGTATGCTGAAAGGATGGTGCGGAATGAAGCTTTGGGCTATGAGCCAACACTCGGCCCGCGTGCTACCGGCACTGCCGTTCACTTAACGGGTGGTTTCATGGGTGGGTCGTGGCGCATGATCTTGCCCATGATTTCTCCCCGGCCGGGCACCGACTTCAGCCGAACGAGCAGCGGCGCAGGAGCCGGAAAAGTTTTTACGGGTACTAGTTGCTGCTTGTACACGAAAGGGCTGCCCTGCACTCGTAATTGCACCTTGTTTTTCTGCACGGGTGCCCATTTTTGCGGCATCGTGAAGCTGAAGTTGCCTTGTTCATCCGTAACGGCTCCGTACTTGGTGTCGCCGATAAAGATTTCAACACCCGCTACGCCTGCGCCGGTGGAGTCGTCGAGCACGCGGCCCCGGATGGTGACCTGGCCTGCGGGAGCCGTGGCATGGGCATCGGCTTGCTCGGTGGCGCGCGGTATAGCACGTAGCGGCGAAAAGGCGGCGGCTTCCTCGGCGGCCAGTAGCGGCTTCAAACCCACTAATGCTATGGCCGCTACCAACCAGCGGCGCCAGCGCGGCGCAGCGGGCGTGGGTGAAGCTGCAAATTGTCCGGCCCGAAAGTAGCCGCAGATAGTACCGGCCGTGGGTTGAGTTAGCCAAGCCATAACTTCGGCTTCGCTCATGCGGGAGAAGTTCACGACTTCGTGCTGGCAACTGCCGCAGAAGCGGCCGTCGGAGGTGGTGGTCATGGCGGCCCAGGATTTGGGGCAGGGTGAGGGAACGCAGAAGGCCATAGGATTACGTGAAGTACATGAGTTGCCTGGTAGATGCTGGCAAGGTCCAGATTCCACAACAGTCCAGAGAAATTTACTGAAAATCAGGCCGGAACGGAAAGTAGCAGCAAGAACCGGTGTCCTTCTGACATTCCGCGCCTCTAGCGGCGAGAGGAATCTAAGTGAAGTCGTTCAACAATCTTATCCAGATTCCTCTCGCCGCTTGAGGCGTGGACTGTCGGAAAGACAACCAGGCGGTAGCCGCGAAGTGGATTTTGCTAAAGCTTCCTTCTGTGTAACTCAATGGAGGAAAGCCATCTGAACAGCCTAATATGCGGCTCCGCCGCATTATTCTGTATCTTTTGCCCTCTCAATCCTCTCCACGACCTTGTCTACACCGCTTCCTCCTAGCCGTCTGTCCGGCCTGTTCCGCCGCAAAAACCTCGACGACCTATTGCTCAACCCGCCCGCTGACGCCGACGGCCATACGGCGGGGGGCGGGCTAGCCCGGCACCTCACCGTCCGAGACCTAACGGCATTGGGCATCGCCGCCGTTATCGGGGCGGGCATCTTCAGTACCATTGGCAATGCCTCGCATGATGGTGGCCCGGCCGTGTCGCTGCTGTTCGTGTTTACGGCCGTGGCCTGCGCGTTTTCGGCGTTGTGCTACGCGCAGTTTGCGGCCACTATTCCAGTCAGCGGCTCGGCTTACACCTATGCCTACGCTTCGTTTGGAGAGCTGGCGGCTTGGATAATTGGCTGGGCGCTGATTATGGAATACGCCGTGGGCAATATTGTGGTGGCTATATCTTGGTCTGACTACTTCACCGGACTCATGGACGGTATTGGGGTGCACATTCCCGTCTGGCTGACGATGGGCATGCAAAGCGCCCACAAGCACTACAACGAGGTGCTGGAACTAATGCAAGCCGGCAAACCACTAGCCGATGCAACACCAACGCAACTAGCAGGGTATCAGGCCTGGGCAGCAGCCCCACAGTTGCCGGCTGGTTTGCGGCTGGTTATTGATTTACCGGCCGGCCTAATTACGCTGCTCATCACTATGGTTGTGTACATCGGCATCAAGGAATCTAAAAACGCTTCCAACCTACTGGTATTGCTTAAGCTGATTGTAGTAGCCACCGTAATTGGGGTGGGCGTGTTCTACGTGAACCCCGCTAACTGGACGCCCTTCGCCCCGAATGGTATTGGTGGAGTGCTCAAAGGGGTATCGGCGGTGTTCTTCGCCTACATCGGCTTCGACGCTATTTCCACCACCGCCGAGGAATGCAAGAACCCGCAGCGCGACTTGCCCCGAGCCATGATTTACGCGCTGATTATCTGCACCGTACTCTACGTAATTATCACGCTGGTGCTTACGGGGATGGTGAGCTACACCGAGCTCGGCGTGGGCGACCCGCTGGCGTTTGTGTTTCAGAAAGTGGGGTTGAACTGGCTGGCGGGCGTGGTGGCCGTGAGTGCCATTTTTGCCATGGCCTCGGTGCTGCTCGTGTTTCAGATCGGTCAGCCCCGCATCTGGATGACCATGAGCCGCGACGGGCTATTGCCACCCGTGTTTGCCCGGGTGCATCCGAAGTTTCACACGCCCTCGTTCAGCACCATCGTCACGGGCTTTTTTGTGGGTGTGCCGGCCATGCTGCTCAACATGGACCTCGTCATCGACCTGACTAGCATCGGTACCCTGTTCGCCTTTGCGCTGGTCTGCGGCGGTATCCTTATCATCGACCCTTACGGGAAGTCGGATGCCCGCTTCAAGGTGCCCTACATCAACGGGCAGTTCTTGGTGCCCCTTCTGATGCTGGTAGGCATTGCGTTGGTAGTCACCTACAACCAAGCGGGCCTACAGGAATTTCAGCAAGCGCTGAGCAGTGGCTACGGCGAAGCTCGGCACTACATTCCGATGCTGGTGTTTCTGCTGTTCTGCGTGGCGCTGGCGTGGCTCTCGTTCCGCAAGCGCCTTTCGCTGTTGCCTACCCTCGGCCTGCTAACCAACCTGTACTTGATGACGCAGCTTGGCGTGAACAACTGGCTGCTGTTCTTCGGCTGGTTGATAATTGGGCTCGCGCTGTATTTCAACTACGGCTTCAAGCACAGCAAGCTGCGGCTAAAGCACGCGCCGGCCAGATAAACACTTCTGAGGCGCACAAAGGCTTCGCGCTACAGCCAGTGGGTCCGGGTAAATTTGCGGTATCTAAGGCCATTGGCAGAGTAGGCGCGTAGGTAGTTCAACTCTGTCCAGCTTTCCGATGCACTCTTTCCGCTGGCTTCTCTTGCTGCTTTTCGGCTTCGTTACCGCTCGGGCGCAAGCGCAGCGCCCTGACAGCAGCAAAACCAGCCCTGACCGCCTTGTAGCGTACACTTTCGCCAACGACGCCTTCTTCCGCACCGACTATTACTTCACTCAAGGAATGACGCTGTTGCTGGTACTGCCGGGGCTGCGCCGTTCGCCCGTCAACTGGTTGCTGGGGCCAGTGCCATCAGGCAGCACCCGCTACCACGGCGTGAAGCTGCACTACGACGGCTTTACGCCGCTGCGCATTCAAGATGCCTTTGTTCGGATCAATGACCGGCCTTATGCCTCCTACATCTACGCCGACTTGTTTCGGGTAGTAAACCAACCAGCCCGCCGTCTGCGGCTGACTACAGCCTTGCATATTGGAATTATCGGTCCGGCGGCCGGGGCCAAGGGCTTCCAAACCAAGCTGCACAAGCTGCTGGATGCGCCCACTCCCCGCGGTTGGGACTATCAGGTTCAAAATGACTTGGTGTTAGGCTACGAAGCGCGCCTAGAGAAACAGCTCCTAGCAGTTGGCCGCGGACTGGAATTGATTGGTATGGGTGGTGGCTCTTTGGGTACGCTGCAAACCTACGTCAGTGCCGGCGGGCGGCTGCGCATGGGGCTGCTGAATCCGTATTTCGATAATCTGGGGGTGGCGAGATGGAACGGCCGGCGCGGGGCGCGCCGGATGCAGCTTTATGCGGAAGAGCAGCTAGAAGGACGCCTCGTGGGCTACAACGCCACCTTGCAAGGGGGCCTGCTACGCCAGCACAACCCATACACGTTGTCGGCCAGCGCAGTACGGCGTACAGTGGCCTGTAGCACGAGCACAATAGGATTTGGGTTTGGAGGTATCCGGCTGGAAACTTCTGCCGTATGGGTATCACGGGAGTTCGACGAAGGACGTACCCACAAGTGGGTCCAAGTAGGGTTATTAGCCGATTTCTGACCGATAATCGTCGGGAGTTAGTCTTATTTCAACACGAAACTCTACTATTGTTATTCGTAGCAAGCTCCTTCGGGCAACTGCGCGCTGTATTTTCCAGCGTTAGTTCGGTGAAATTGAATTGTAATTCCTCTACTTCTGCTAAATGGCACGACTTAAGATAGGCGTAATTGACTTGGTTTGCAAAGGCCCAACCACCACGCTATGGGCCCGCACGATGCATGCGAATCTGGCCAGCATCATGCCCCAAGTGGTAGCTACCTGGTGCGAAGAGGAAGGGCACGACGTAAAATTGATTTGCTATACCGGCCTAGAAGATCTGCGCAAAGAGTTGCCCAAAGGTGTTGACTTAGTGTTCA
>NZ_CAXTBM010000089.1:0-17814 GCF_964242765.1 uncultured Hymenobacter sp. | reverse complement strand
GCCCAAGCCCGCCACGATGCCGAAGCCACAGCAGCTTCCTAAACAATTGCCACTTTAGATGCCCTGAAACGGCCGGTTGGAAGAGTTCCAACCGGCCGTTTTTTATTGAGGTCGGCTACTAGATTTATCTTGGTGTAGAGACGCGACACTTCGCGTCTTGGCGTTGCTGATGTTGTTATGACTGCACGGCTCTAATCGTTCAACGCCGAGACGCGAAGTGTCGCGTCTCTACATCGTGCTGCCGCTTGTCTTATCTTTACTGATACCACGTCACCATTAACAGCTTTCCGTGTCTGAACCCATTCTCTCCGTCCGCAACCTAACCATCGACTTCTCTAGCCACCGCGGCGATACGCGGGCCGTGGCCGACGTGTCGTTCGATTTGCACCGGGGCGAGACGCTGGCTATTGTGGGCGAATCAGGGTCAGGCAAGTCGGTGACGTCGTTGGCGTTGATGGGGCTGATTCCGCTGCCGCCGGGCCGCATCACGACGGGGGAGGCCCGCTTCCATTCTGAGGCGCTAGGCGAAGTAGACCTGCTGAAGCTTACCGAAGAGCAGCTACAACAGGTACGCGGCAACGACATCAGCATGATTTTTCAGGAGCCGATGACTTCCCTGAACCCGGTGTATACCTGCGGCAGCCAAGTAGTAGAAGCTCTGCGCTTGCACACCAACTTGGATGCCAAGCAAGCCGAAGCCCGCACCGTGGAGCTGTTCACGATGGCGCAGCTGCCGCGGCCGGAGAAAATCTTCAAATCGTACCCGCACGAAATCAGCGGTGGTCAGAAGCAGCGCGTGATGATAGCCATGGCCATGGCCTGCAACCCCGCCATCCTCATTGCCGACGAGCCCACCACCGCCCTCGACGTAACGGTGCAAGCCCGCATGCTCCAGCTCATCGACCAGCTCCGTCGTCAGCACAACACCGCCGTTCTCTTCATCACCCACGACCTAGGCGTGGTAGCCGAAATAGCCGACCGTATCCTGGTTATGTACCGGGGCCGCGTGGTGGAACAGGGCCCCGTCTTCGACATCTTCACCAATCCCCAACACCCCTACACCAAAGGCCTGCTAGCCTGCCGCCCAAAATTGTCAGTTGGCCGAAAAAAGTTACCTGTGGTAGCCGATTTCATGCGTGAAACAGTGGATGGAAGCTTTATTTCCATGGAGGAGCCGGTTACGCAAGTGGTTGCTGCTGAAAACAGTGAGTTAGCTGTCGAGTCTCCTAAAAACAGGATTGAAACTACCAAAACGTTCCCCGTGGAACATCCTGATGTTCCACACCTCAGCAACGATATTTTGAGAGTCGAATCAGCGCCAACCTTAGAATCGGGACAGTCGCTACCAGTTGCTGGTGGAGGTGCTGCTGTGCTTGGGGTGAGCCCAATTAGTAGAGCGGCAAACAGAACAGAGGTTACTTCGTCGCCTTCGTCTAATGACACCATTGAACAAAGCCAAGGTACCTCACCAATAAGCAGCACAGCGCCGCTGTTGCAAGTGGAAAACCTGAACGTGCACTTTCCCATTCGCAAGGGTTTCTTCAACCGCAAGCCGGAAGTGGTGCGGGCCGTGGACGGCGTCAGCTTCGACATTTATCCGGGCGAGACGGTGGGGCTGGTAGGAGAGTCGGGGTGCGGCAAGACCACGTTGGGCCGGGCGCTGCTCCGGCTGGTCGAGCCGACTTCGGGCAGCATCCTGTTTGAGGGTGTAGATCTGGCCAAGCTACCAGCCGGAGAGTTGCGCCGCCGGCGTCGTGAGTTTCAGATGGTATTCCAAGATCCATACGCCGCGCTCAATCCCATGATGACCGTGGGCGAAGCCATCTTGGAGCCCATGCGGGTACACGGCGTAGGCGGTATCAAACAGCAGCAGAAAGCCCGTGTGCTAGAGTTGCTGCGCACCGTGGGTCTCACCGAAGCGCAGTACCAGCGCTACCCGCACGAGTTCAGCGGCGGCCAGCGCCAACGCATCTGTATAGCCCGCGCCTTGGCCCTGCAACCCAAGTGCATCATCTGCGACGAGTCCGTTTCCGCCCTCGACGTATCGGTGCAGGCGCAGGTGCTCAACCTGCTCAACGACCTCAAGCGCGAGTTCAACATCACCTACCTCTTCATCACCCACGACTTGTCGGTAGCCCGCTTTATGTCGGACCGCCTGCTAGTGATGCGCCAGGGCCAGATTGTAGAAAGTGGCCCGGCCGCCGACCTCTACTCTAACCCACAGCATGAATACACCCGGCAGCTGTTAGCCGCCATTCCCAAAGACGAGCCCGCCGACATCCGCGCCGCCGTAGCGAGTAGGGCAGTAGCTACCTTCTAGTCACCTCCGAATACGTTATGCGCATCGTTTATCCGTCTCTTCCTTATGAGCCTCAGACTATTGATCCTATGTGGGAGCCGGAGTTTCAGTGGGCTCGCAATAGCGGGATGGAGGTTGCGCTCTTCGATGTGGAAACAAGCAAGCTCTTCTCGCGTCAATCGGCTACTAGTCCGGCGCTCTACCGCGGCTGGATGCTCTCTGAAACCGAGTACGAAGCACTAGAACAACTGACTTCGTTGCGTATCAATAGAGCGCAATACGTATCGTCACATCAAGCTACGGGCTGGTACAACCAAATTGCGAAATACACCTTTACTAGCGTCTTTCAGCCAGCATCAGATCCGCTGGATTTCACCGATGGCCAGCGCTACTTCGTGAAGGGAGTAGTGAAGTCGTTCGGTGCTGATTCGGTGGTAAGTTCAGAAGCGCAGTATGTGCACCTGCTAGAAAAGCATCAGGTGCCTGCCGACGAGGTTCTATTTGTGCGGGAGTTTGTGGAGCTGAAACCAGAGTTGGAGCGGCGGTTTTTTGTGGTGGCAGGAGTGGCCTACGGCGCCAAGCAGACGGAACTGCCGGCCGAGTTGCAGCCTGTCCTGGTTCAGCTTATACCCCGCTTATTTTATTCGCTAGATGTGGTGCAGCAAGCTTTCGGCGAGTACTGTGTGGTAGAAGTGGGTGACGGGCAGGTCTCAGATTTAAAAGAGTGGGATGTAACTGATTTCTGCGAAACAGTGTTAAGGAAGTTGGCGGCTGCAAATCTGAAATAGCGCTTTTGCCGCCTGAAATAGTTATTTGCGGATATATTCCGTATTATCTCTCAATGCCTGGCCGAGCGGCCGGCACTGCCCACATCGGGCGAAACATACATACTCACCTTGGAAAACCGCCAACTAAGTCGGCTTTCCTTTCTACCAACCCAGCCGCCTGAGAAAACGACAACCCTTGGCGGCCTTTATTTTCTGATGAAAAGAAAAGACGAATCCGCTGCCCCCCGCGCCCCTCGCGCGAAGGCAACCCGCGACGACCAAGCCGCACCCACCACGGTAACCAAGGATCAGGTTTACCGCCTATTCACTGAGAGACCGACGGAAGTTGTTGCCTACCGTCAACTTTCCCGACGCCTCGGCGTCACCACCAAGGAGCAGCGCGAAGTAGTGTTTGCTCACCTGCGAGAACTGAAGAACTCCGGCATGCTTACGCTCGTCTCGAACGACGAATATCGGCTAACCGATCCGGAGGCTGCCTTGGCCGCTACCGTGCCCGCCAGCAGCAAAAAGCGTCGCAAAGACGATAATACCCCCGTACCCGCTAGGGCTGCGCGCTCTGTGCAAGCCGAGTTCGGCAACGACCCGGTTGTGCACCGTCGGCGTGAAGCCGGCTTCGACTTCCCTTCCGATGAGCTACGCTCCGAACCCCGGCGTCGCCACGACAGCGGTGGCGAAGTTATTACGGGTACCGTAGCGCTGGCCACCGACAAGTTTGCTTTCGTTATCAGTGAGGAAAGTGAAAGCGACGTGCGCGTGTTCACCGACCGGCTGAAGTTTGCCATGCATGGCGATACGGTGCGTTTGCGTTTGCGCGGCTCTCGCGACGGTCGTCCCGTTGGCGACGTGGTGGAAGTGCTCAACCGCGTCCGGCCCGAGGTGGTTGGCCGCCTACAACTGCAAGGTGGTATCGGCTTCGTGAAGCCCGACAACCGCAAGATGTACTTCGATGTGTTTGTGCCATTCGAGAACTTACACGGTGCCAACCACGGCGAGAAGGTGCTGGTACGCATCACGGAGTTTCCGGAGAATGATGCGGGCCACTCGCCAGTAGGTGAGGTGGTGCGCAGCTTCGGGCAGGCCGGCGGCAATGAAGCCGAAATCAATGCCATCATGGCCGAGTTCGGCTTGCCGTTCGAGTTTCCCCACGAAGTGGAAGTGGAATCAGAGGGTATTTCCGACCGGATTTCCGAAGATGAAATCAGCCGCCGCCGTGACTTCCGCAACACCACGACCTTTACCATCGACCCCGCCGACGCCAAAGACTTCGACGATGCCCTCAGCATTCAGAAGCTGGAAAACGGCCATTGGGAAATTGGGGTGCACATCGCCGACGTGACGCACTACGTAAAGCCAAGCACCGAACTGGAGCGCGAAGCCAAGCATCGTGCCACCTCGGTCTACCTCGTAGACCGGGTGATTCCGATGCTGCCCGAGCGCCTTTCCAATGGCCTTTGCTCATTGCGGCCCAACGAAGACAAGCTGACTTTTTCGGCTGTGTTTGAGTTGGATGAGAACGGTAAGCTCTACGATTCGTGGTTCGGCAAAACTATTATTCACTCCAACCGCCGCTTCGCCTACGAAGAAGCGCAGGAGCGGATTGAAGGGCTTGACTCGGACTACACCGAGGAAATTCAGCTTATGAACAGCATGGCCAAGAAGCTGTGCGCGCAACGCTTCAAGCAAGGCGCCATCAGCTTCGAGACGCAGGAAGTGAAGTTCAAACTGGATGAAAATGGCAAGCCGCTGGGCGTGTACGTGAAGGAGCGCAAGGATGCCCACAAGATGATCGAGGAGTTTATGCTGCTCGCCAACCGCAAGGTGGCCGAGTTCGTGTTCCGCCTCAAAAGCCGCAAGCCGCGCTTCACGATGGTGTACCGCGTGCACGAAGCGCCCGACCCGGACCGGCTGCAAACCTTCGCTTTGTTTGCCAAGAAATTCGGCCACGACCTCGACCTGACCAACCCCAAGAAGCTCAGCACTGAACTCAACGACTTGTCGTCGGAAGTGATGGGTCGCCCCGAGCAGAACGTTATCCAGACGCTGGCGGTGCGCACCATGAGCAAGGCCATCTACACCACCGAGCCGCTCGGGCACTTCGGTCTGGCGTTCGAGCACTATTCGCACTTCACCTCGCCTATCCGGCGCTACCCCGATATGATGGCCCACCGCCTCTTGGAGCATTACCTGGAGGGGGGCAAAAACGTGGAAGTGGCGCCCGTAGAAGAAGAGTGCAAGCACTCGTCGGAGCGCGAGAAACTAGCCGCTTCCGCCGAGCGGGCCAGTATCAAGTACAAGCAGGTGGAGTTCATGTCGAAGGTTATCGGCGAGACGTTCACCGGCGTGGTATCGGGCCTTACGGAGCGCGGCATGTATGTGGAAATCGAGGAAAACAAGTGCGAAGGCATGGTGCGCCTCAGTGAGATTCCCGGCGACACGTTCGAACTCGACAAAGACAATTACCGCATCGTAGGGCGGGGCTCGAAGCGCATCATCCAGTTCGGCGACGAGTTGCAGGTAATCGTGAAAGCTGCCAACCTGCTCGACCGTACCATTGATTTCGAGCTGGTAGATAACCGGCCCGATTCGGTGAAGCAACGCGAGTTGCAGGAGCGTCGCGAAAACAGCAAGCCCCGCGGTTACCGTCCCGAGCGTAGCGGCGGTCGGCCCGGTGGCGGAAAGGAAAAGCGCCGCCGGTAAGCTACTGTCCTTGCGAGGAGGTACGACGAAGCCGTCCTCTCAAGGCGCTGAGCCTGTTAATGCGACAAGCCCTTGACGTCCGCGCGGGCGTTAAGGGCTTTCTGTTTAGAGAACTTTCGGCTTTGAGAGGATGGCTTCGTTGTACCTCCTCGCAAGGACAGTGTTTGCTGCGTTCTGAAAATGACAATATACACGCCACTGCCGTACCTTTCCATCTGAACCGTACCCGCCCATCCGTGGACCTTTCTTTCTTCAATAACAAGCTCACGGCTGGCCTCGCCAACGTGCACTACGGCGACCAGCCGACAGCTCTCTACGAGCCTATCCGCTACATCATGGCCCTGGGCGGCAAGCGTATCCGGCCGCTGCTGGCGCTGCTCGGAGCCCACCTCTTCACCGACGACCTCGACCCGGTGATTAAGCCCGCTTTGGCCACCGAAGTGTTCCACAACTTCACACTGCTCCACGACGACATCATGGACCAAGCGCCACTGCGCCGCGGCCAGCCTACGGTGCACGAGAAATGGAACGCCAACGTGGCCATCCTGAGTGGCGACGTAATGCTGGTGCGGGCCTATGAACTGTTCTTCGATGTGCGCCTCGACCTGTTGCCTACCGTGCTCCGCCGCTTCAGCCAAACGGCCGCCGAGGTGTGCGAGGGGCAGCAGTGGGACATGAACTTCGAAACGGAGACCGAAGTCAGCATTGCGCAATACCTGGATATGATACGGCTGAAAACGGCTGTGCTTATCGGCTTCGCCCTGGAGCTAGGCGCCTTGCTCGGTGGTGCCAGCCTTACCGATGCCGACCACCTGCGCCAGTTTGGTACCGGCATCGGTTTGGCTTTTCAGCTCCGCGACGACCTGCTCGATGTCTACGGTGATGCCGCTACCTTCGGCAAACGGGTTGGCGGCGACATTCTCTCCGACAAAAAGACCTTTTTGCTGCTCACTGCCCAAGCGCAGGCCAATGCTGCGCAGCGCGCAATGCTAACCCATTACATTGGTCAGCCGGTGCTCAACGCCGAAGACAAGGTGCACGCTGTACGGGCACTCTACGATGAGCTCGAAATTCGCCCTCAGACCGAAGCTCTCATCAACTACTACTTCCAGGACGCCTTGCAGCACTTGGAGCGCGTAGCGGCCCCGGCAACGCGCAAAGAACCCCTCTTGCAACTCGCTTTGCAACTCATGGACCGAGAGCAGTAACGAACAGAGTTCAACTCCAGACCGCCTTTAGGGTGGGGCGCGTTGCGTGGTGGGTGCAGTGAGTGCTTCGGCGTCCGCAAACGCGGCTTACGCTTGGCATGCACTGCCTTCGTTGCGCAACAGATTATTTGCGGCTTTCATGTGGCGTTGCGCTCCTACTCGTACACCAACCCCATAAACACATTAGTACCTCTCACTGCTCGTTTCTAAGCTCGTTTCAATGCCCTTTATCAACCCTGCCCTGATTTTAATAGCCCTGACGGCTGGCATCTCCATGTACGCCTGGTCTAATCGGGGGCTAATGGAGAAATGGATTTTCAGTCCTTTCCTCGTGTCGCGGCGGGGCGAGTGGTACCGATTCCTCACTTCCGGCTTTCTCCACGCCGACTTCATGCATTTAGCTTTCAACCTGTTTGCGTTCTACTCTTTTAGTCCAGCGGTGCTAGCCGAGTTTGCTGGTGCGTATGGCTTGAACACCGGCATTGCTTGTTTCCTGCTACTGTATTTGGGGGGAATTATTTTGTCTGATATTCCTACGTATTTCCGGCACCGCTCCGACCCAGCTTACCGCAGCCTCGGAGCATCGGGCGGCGTATCGTCGGTGCTATTTGCGAGCATTTTGTTCCGGCCAGTGGCGCAAAATGGCGGCGGCATCATCATTTTCCCGCTGCCTATTCCTATTCAGCCCTTCTTGTTCGGTTTCCTGTATCTAGCGTATTCCTACTACCAGGGCCGCCGCAGAGGCGACAATATCAACCACGATGCGCACTTCTACGGAGCTTTGTTCGGAATACTCATCGGGTTGGTGCTCGTGCCGCAGTCAGGTTTTACTTTCCTAGAGCAGGTACGCGTTTATTTAGGTAATATATTGTAAATCAGTAAGTTATAATGATTATAACCGTCTATTACATCTATTCCGGGAGTTGTGCGTAGAAAACCCGCAAACCAACTCACTCCCGACTCCCATGAATAAAATTGCTCCCTACCTGAATCGGCTCGCAGTAAGCGCACCGCTGCTTGCACTCACGCTCACTACCACTGCTTGTAGTCGTTTTAACAGCCGAGGCGGCCTCAGCATTTGGGGTTTCGCTCTTCTCGCACTGGATGTGTTGGCTCTGCTTGATGTTTTCAGGCAGCCTTGGACTATCGGTAAGAAGCTGCTGTGGGCTGCCATCATTTTCTTCTTCCCTCTGGGCGGATTGATCCTCTACTATCTGTTTGCCGGTCGCGGCAACTCTAATACGGGAGTAGTCTAGCACACCTTAAAAACTTTCTTTCAGACAAAAGCCCCTCACTGCATCAGCGGTGAGGGGCTTTGTTTTAGGGTGAATTTCAAACCGAATTGCTCGTACTCTACCTCTACCGCCTTCGTGTTACTACTTCAACATCCGTCGTTTTTCCAGTTGGGCTACCTGCTTGAGCAAGTCGCCCGTGTTGGTGATTTCCGTGACCTGCCAATGGTCGCCGCGGTCAAGCATTTTTAACTCTACTACCAGGGTCGTGTCATATTTGGGTTGCGTGAACTCGATGCCGACCAATGCTTGCTCGCCTTCCTCGTTTACGTATTTCACATCCTTGAATTTGCTGTCAGGACTTGCCACCTTACTTGCAAGACCTGCCAACGAAATGTTCATTGTGCCCTGGGAAGCACCTGCGCTAGCAGTGCCTTGTAACGACCCGGTTTCAACGAATTGCTGCACTTCTTTTCGGACCGCCTGCGTTAGTTGGGGCTTCAGCATCCGTAAAGCGCTTTTGAAGGCTATGCCCCCTGGGTTCAACAACCCAAGCGTCGAGCTTTGGCTTGCTACCTGATCCACTAAACTGCCCGTGATGCTGTTTACATCCACGTAGCGTTCGAAGGTAGCCATGTCGTGCGTACGGGCAGCGTTAGCTACTTGCACTAGCGCATATTTAGGCCCAACTTTCAATCTTTGATAATAGAAGTAGCCCCCTGCCGCTACCAGTAGCAATAAGAGCACTAGAACAATTCGTTTCATTGAAGGGACAGCAATAGGGTGGTGTTTGGAGTTTCTAAAGTACTGGTTTTCCCACTCCGTGCTTTTCACTTACCAAGAGCTTCACGACTAGCTCGGTTTACTTGTGAGAATCGGCTGCGTATGGTAATCTATGCGTGGTTCCACATCAACATTGTCTGTTAAGCGCCCTGAGGTACATGGGCATCGGGGTTGTCGCGGCTTGCGGCCCGAAAATACCTTGCCTGCTTTTCTGCACGCCATAGTGATAGGCGTCGATGTCCTTGAATTGGATGTGGTGCTGTCAGCAGATGGGCAGCTGGTTGTATCGCACGAACCGTGGATGAACTCCCTTATCTGCCTCGACCCGCAAGGCCAGCACATAGCACCCGACGAGGAATTGCTGCATAATCTTTACCAGCTCCCGTACGACACTATCCGGCGCTACGATTGTGGTCAACTTCGCCATCCGGCTTATCCTGAGCAGCAATCAGTGCCGGCTCACAAGCCACTGCTGCGGGAGGTGGTTGCTCGGGTTGATGCCTTATCTCAGCAACTTAACCAAGGCTTAGTGCGCTTCAGTATTGAGGTGAAGAGCACGCCTGCCGGTGATGGTATTTGGCACCCTACTCCAGAGGTATTTGTTGAGATAGTAGCAGAGCAGTTGCAACTACTCGGCCTTATGTTCCGCACCACCTTGCTGTCGTTCGACAAGCGTATTCTGCGCACGGCTCGTCGCTCCTTACTGGGCTTGCCTTTGTGCTTACTGGTAGAGGATACCATTCCTTTCGAACAGCATCTTTCGGAGCTTGGATTTAAACCCGCTGTGTACGGTCCACACCACGAACTCGTGACCGAAGCGTTGGTAGCTCAAACGCGCCAATTCGGCGTAGCTCTTGTGCCTTGGACGGTAAACGAACTTGCCCACATGCACCGGTTAGTACAGATGAATGTCAAAGGCCTCACCACTGATTATCCCGACCGACTACTGCATCTGTTGTCGAGCGCTGACCAGGCGTAACACGCAGCCTTTGACAGGATCATTAGCTTCTGTAGGAGCTTGTATCTATCTGCTGCTTAGGATAGGGGAAGCCTTTACTGCTGTAGCTCGTGCGCTTGGTCTCTTTGATAACTGTCCGATCAACTATGGAAGTATGTAATACACGCAAAAGCCCTCTAATTCACGTATAAAAGCGTTTGTACGGTATTTGTTACACTGTATGCAGATCACCGTAATATAGTAATGCGTTACACGTAACATACGCTTGTATTGTAACGCATGTAACATGTGTAACCATGATACGTTATTACACGTTACGTATCATGGTATTATTTACAGTACTTGTTTTGTTGTTCCGTACACAACTGTCATATTTACACTTACGTTTTACACCACCTTTACTTATGCCGCATCAGGGTCAAATACTGCAAGAAGCCATTAAAAACAGCGGTATTTCCATTACCCGTATAGTGGACGAGCTAGGTATTACGCGCCCAACTATATATCGTAAGTTTAAGGAGGAAACTCTTGATTACACCTTTGTAACGCGAGTAGGCGATATTATCGGACACAATTTTTCTAATGATTTCACAGCGTTACAACAAACAGCTTTACCATTTGTATCATCTCCAACACCTGTTACGCCTTTACAGAGTGTAACACAGAGAAATACCCCGTTACAGCAGCCGGAGCCAGACTGTCTTAAGCAGCTTATGACCCTCCAAACCAAGTATATTTCCCTTCTTGAGGCTTACAATGAACTGCTATTGAAAGTGTATGGCCCTCGTTAACAAATATGTTCCACGTGAAACATATTTGTCTGCGATGCCTCGGACACTATCTGCTGACAATAAGTTGAGGCTTTTGAAAAGGCTGCTCATGTGTAACAGGATGTATTCAACTGAGCACAAAAATCAATTGGTTGCTAAGCTGCCTCACATAGCAATACCATAATAGCAACTGGGAGAGTAATAGGTCTCATTAGCATTTCTGAACACAGAAGAGACAAGTAGTTTAGAGTGCCGTTAACAAAGGATTTGCATAAATAATGAGCCTCTAAACTGACGTCATATCGTAGAACTAAAACCGTTTAAAGCAACAAAGGCGAGATGCACTCAATGCATTTCGCCTTTGTTGCTTCAAGCAAATATGTAGACTCGTGTCATCTGAAAAGACAGTCATCCAAATAGCAGCAGTTCGAGTGAGGCAAGTTTAATAAGCAAGTTTGCATCGTTCTTTGTCTAGCAGATAAAGCTGCTGTTCGACTGCTAGAGTGGTAAGAGCATTATCAAAATCGCGCCGATGCTGAGCATTGAATTCGCGTCTCTTGATGGCCTCTAAAAAACGCCGTGTGTCCTCGGGCGTCTCCAATAATAGTCCAGGTACGGCCGTTGGTTTGCCTGCGTCATCCTTAGCAACCATGGTAAAGTAGGAAGTGTTAGTATGCTTAACACTACCAGTTCGGACGTCTTCCGCAATAACTTTGATACCCACCAGCAAAGAAGTTCTTCCAACGTAGTTCACAGAGGCCAGTAGAGAAACTAACTCGCCTACCTCCACTGGCTGAAGAAAATTGACTCCGTCAACACTGACAGTTACACAGTAGGTGCCCGCGTGTTTGGAAGCGGCAGCATAAGCTACTTTGTCCATCAAAGAGAGCAAGATGCCGCCATGAATTTTGCCACCAAAGTTGGCGTACGAAGGGATCATTAGCTCCGTAAGGGTAACGCGTGAGTACGAGACCGGTCTGTAGTCAGGGAGGAAAGAAGCCATAAGAAAGAGGGGGTTGGTAAGCGGTATGTAACTGGTGATGGATCACACTTGAAACCAACATACCATCTAGTAAGCATACCCGAATAAGCTGTGAAGCTGGCATAGCAGCAGTAGAATATTCGCCCGTTCCCTGTGCAGGGCACAGATCCTAGAGGAAACAAATCGCTCTTCAGAACAGTCAGGCTCAAAAGCCAATACTTGTGGGCGTGAAATTATAAAATAGCTAAGCGGTATAAGCGGTGCTAAGTATGAACACCCAAACCTACAGCCATTAGTTGTCCGGCAAACCAGCCGACCTGTGTTTGTATTAAGCGAAATAATTTCAAGGTATTTATAGCCTTGAGTAAAGGCGCTTAGCCTGATTACAAGAAGACTACTTCTTTAATGACAGCCTCGCCCACTTCAGAGTTAATCAACTCCATAACCCGCGTCTTAGCCATTACCAACTCGTGCTTGAGAGGTGCGGAAGTAAGACGAACGAAGAGTTTGCCATTGCTCACGTACACCTCTTTGGTCTTCAGAGCAACCGCCTTACCCATTACCCGCTCCCAACTCGCAACAACAGTTACTTCGTTTAGCTTTCCTTGTAAACGATAGGTTTTAAGCAAAGCTTTGATACTGTCCTTGAGAGACACAATGTCTCCCTGGCGAGAGTTTTCGAAAGAGCTAGGTTTCTTCAAGGTCAGACGTTATAATAATGCGCGAGAAAGTGCCTTGTCAAGGCGAACAGTAAATATAGTCACCCCCAAACTACAGTGCTACTACCGTTCCTCTTTCGACGCGAAAACGACTGACGTGCTCCGACAGATTAGCTAAAGCCCGGTCGGTGCGGTCAAGGTGTGTGTCCGTAAGGAATACCTGTCCGAACGTATGATCGGCAACTAATTGAAGCAATCGAGTGATACGCTTCTCATCGAGCCGGTCGAAAATGTCGTCGAGCAGAAGTAGCGGCTTGTGTTGCTTACGAGCAGCTAGTATCTCGAACTGAGCCAGCTTCAAGGAAATGACATAAGATTTCTGTTGGCCCTGCGAACCATAGCTCTTGACTGGCAAACCATCCATCAGGAACACAAAGTCATCCTTATGAGGCCCTATGGTAGTTCGTTGCAGGGTAAGGTCTTTGCGCTCGTTTAAACGAAGGAGTTTGGTGAAGTCAGCTTCGAATAGCTGGGTTTTATAATCAAGGGTGACAAGTTCCCGGCTGTCGGCGAGTTGCTGATAGTGGCGCTGAAATACGGGAGTGAAATCATGCAGAAACTGTTGACGAGCTTCCACTATTTTTTGTCCGGCCGGTACAAGCTGCTCATCGAGTATAAGTAGGTACTCACGGTCGTAGCCACTTTGGCGTTCTGCGGCAAGCTTAAGCAATGAGTTGCGCTGCCGCAGGATATGATTGTAAGCAATGAGCAGTTCTAGATACTCGTGGTCGAGTTGCGAGATAAGACTATCAAAATACTTGCGCCGTTCCTCGCTGCCTTGCCGAATAAGGTCGGTATCATAAGGGGAAATAAGTACTGCCGGATATCGACCAATGTGGTCTGATATTCGTTCATAAGCTTGCTTGTCATGCGTCACTGCTTTCTTCTGCCCGACCCGTAAACTCACTTGAATAACTTCAGGAGTAGGGGATGCTTCCAAATGAGCAGAAGAGTCAGGGGTACGTTGAAAACGACCTTTCACCACAAAGAACTCTTCGTCCTGTTTTATACTTTGTATATCAGCGGTGGTGAAAGCACTTTTGGTAAGAGATAGATAATGAATGGCATCAAGCAGGTTGGTCTTGCCACTGCCATTATCACCCACAAAGCAATTGATACGCGGGGAGAGGCGAAGGTTAGCTTCGCTATAGTTTTTGAAGAACAATAAGTGTAGGTTTTCTAGAATCATGCGAGGCTCGTAATTGCAATCCTTTTACGTACTTTCGCATCCCAAACGCGAATAACTGAAAGCAAGATGGCGGAGACGAAAGTAAAGGCTGCCCCTAAGGCTTCCAATTCGGCGAAAAAAACGTCGACTACGAAAGCCGCATCCAACCCCCAAGAAGCTGCAACCGACACGGTAAAGCAGCCAGATCCAATGTTGCCCCCTTCCAACCCCGAAGCAGAAGCTGCGACGGGCTCACCGAAGGCAAGCAGCCCAGCCCAGCCAGAGTTTCCGAAGGAGACGTATCTGACGTGGTACGAGCAGATGCAGCTGATGCGGAAGTTCGAGGAGAAGGCTGGTCAGCTGTACGGTCAACAGAAGATTAAAGGTTTCTGTCACCTCTACATTGGGCAGGAAGCTTGCGTAGCCGGAGCCGTATCGGCCCTTACAAAAGGCGATAAATGGATTACCGCCTACCGCGACCATGCGCATCCCTTGGCGCTAGGTACTTCGCCGAATGCTATCATGGCTGAACTGTTTGCGAAAGCCACAGGGTGCTCGAAAGGCAAAGGCGGCTCTATGCACATGTTTGATAAAGAAGTGAATTTTGTTGGTGGTCACGGCATCGTGGGTGGTCAGGTTCCGTTAGGAGCGGGGCTAGCATTTGCCGAGAAGTACAACAAAACGGGCAACCTCTGCATCTGCTACATGGGCGATGGGGCCGTACGCCAGGGAGCCTTGCACGAGGCTTTCAATATGGCGATGCTCTGGAAGCTGCCCGTTATTTTTGTAGTGGAGAACAACGGCTACGCTATGGGTACGTCGGTGCAGCGCACTTCTAATGTAACCGAGCTCTATACCTTGGGCGAGTCGTACGACATGCCTTCCGAGCCCGTAAATGCCATGAATGTAGAGGACGTACACAATGCTGTGGCCAGAGCTGCCGAGCGTGCTCGTGCTGGGGAAGGCCCAACGTTCTTGGAGTTTAAAACTTACCGCTACAAAGGCCACTCTATGAGTGACCCCGCCAAGTATCGCACCAAAGAAGAACTGGAAGACTACCGTTCGCGCGATACCATTGAGGCAGTACGCCACACTATTCTCACGCACAACATGGCAACCGAGGAAGAATTGGCGACCATTGACGAGAAGATTAAGGTCCGGGTACAGGAGTCGGTAGATTTTGCAGAGAGTTCACCTTATCCAACTGCCGATGAACTGTACAAGGACGTGTACGTGCAGCAGGATTATCCTTACATCCGCGACTAACTTTTATAGGCGCGGAAACGCACTCGGTTTCGGCCGTTGATGACTTAGCAATTACCTCATGTCGAAGATTCCATATACGGGTAAAACCCCCGGCGCTCGTCAGCCCCAACAACAAGTTGCGGCTGATCCGCTGCAACCCCTTGAAAGCTACAACCCCGAGCACCCGCTGCTGGAAGACCCGGACGCACTGGCTACCCGGCTAGTGGAAACAGAGGACTTTTTGCGTCGTAAGAAAGGTATACTGCTTGGTTTGCTTACGGTATTGGTGCTGGCTGTTGCAGGAGCCTTTGCTTATTACACCTGGCGCAATTCGCAAGACACCAAAGCACAGGCTGCTATGTTTCAAGCCGTGAATTATTGGGAAGCCGATTCGCTCAAGAAGGCAATGAAAGGCGACGGGCAGTATGTAGGTTTGGAGTCGGTGGCCAATGAGTATAGCGGTACGAAAGCGGGTAACTTGGCTAACTTCTACGCTGGTGTAGCTGCGCTCAAGCAAGGCCAGTACAAAGCCGCCGCGGATTACTTGGAAGACTTCTCGTCGGACGATTTATTGATTCAAGCGCGGGCTTACGCATTGCTAGGGGATGCTAACCTAGAGCAGAACAAGTACAAGGAGGCAGCTGACTTCTACGAGAAGGCCGCTAACCATAACGCCAACGAGCAGTTTACGCCTGGCTACTTGATGAAGCAGGCCACCGCGCTGGAGTTAGCCAAGAATTACGAAGGAGCAGCGAAAGCCTACGACCGGGTTTTAACCGATTATCCTAATTCGTTCGAGGTAGCCGAGGCCCGCCAGTACAAGGCACGCGCAGAGGGCCTCACTGCCGGCAAGTAACTACGGTATCTTTATAAAGAATGCATATGGCAAAATGGAAAAAGGACGGTTTTAGGACCGTCCTTTTCTATTCTATGGCCTAGTCATCTTACACGTCATTGTAGCGCCCTTGTCGGAAGCAGGAGTAACTTTGAAGACACTAACTCAAGCAACAATTCCTACTATGGCAACATCGCTGAAAAACTTAAGCGAATATACCTCTGACCAGTTCATTGATATTTCTGAAAAGCGCTTTGGCTTAGTGGTGGCCGAGTGGAACCGGGAGATTACCGACACCCTAGCCAAAGGTGCTTATGATACGCTCATCAAGCACGGTGCGAAAGAAGAAAACATCTTCCGCAACACTGTTCCTGGCAGCTTCGATCTAACGCTAGGGACACAGTTGCTGGCTCAGCACGAGGAGATAGATGCCGTGATTTGCTTAGGGGTGGTGATAAAAGGTGAGACCAAGCATGACGACTATATTTGCCACGCAGTAGCCAATGGCATCACCAACGTTGGCTTGAAGTTCAACAAGCCAGTCATCTTTGGATTAGTGACAACTAATACCTTAGAGCAAGCTTGGGACCGGGCTGGAGGAAAGCATGGCAACAAGGGAGTGGAGGGCGCCGTAGCAGCCATCCATATGCTTGGCTTTTAAGTTCATTGGTGCAACTGGCAATATTAAGCTTCAGCGAAAAATGCATTATTTGTCATACAAAAGCGTAGCTTTGCGGCCGAAAATAGCCAGCTATAACAGGCAGGGTTTGGATGAAAGCCAGATATAACATAAAATCCGGGTAAACTAAATTGCCTGTATTGCTGTTCAGGCCACATCCTAGAATCTAGTCGGTTGTGCCGGCAGCCTCTTCATTGTCCAATCCTAGTTTACTTTTTCTTACCCGACATGAGTGACGAAACTATGCGCTATTCCAGGGAGGATTTGGCCGAATTCGAGCAAATCATCCAGGAAAAGCTGACCGCCGCCCGCAAAGAGGTTGTTTTTATCAAGGAAACCTTAAGCCGCAAGAACGATTCTGGTACCGATAACACGGCTTCGTCGTCGAAGGTACTCGAAGATGGAGCAGACACTGCCGAAAAAGAGAGCCTGAATCAGTTGGCCTCGCGTCAGATGAAGTTCATCCAGCAGCTTGAGAACGCACTAGTGCGGATTAAAAATAGCACCTATGGCGTGTGCATTGGCACTGGCAAGCTAATTCCCAAAGAGCGTCTGCGGGCCGTCCCCCACACCCAGCATTCGATCGAAGCTAAGATGGCTCGTCGCGACTAACGACGAACCGCACCTACACGATGCCCGGACTACCGGCCGGCTTCTCCATGCGTGGAGGACGGGCTGCTAGTCCGGGCACTGTTTTCTACGGTCCTTCGTTACGTCAGCAGCGAACAAACCGTAAATACTTATCAATATTCACTTGTACCGTAGCGATACGGAACTCATACTTGCAACCATGGGCAAGAAGCACAACTCCGGCGATACGCCGAACCGTCGCGGCCGCACCGAGCGTCCATCCTCCGGTAATACCGGTTCCGGCTTTTACCAGAAATTTAGTACCCCTCGCCCCGGTGCCGACCGAGCGGGCCGTGGGGAGGCGCCACACTTTGGTGGCTCCAATGACCGCGAGCGTTCGAGTGGCGCCTCGCGCTCTAGCGAGAGCAACCGCGACAGTAATTCCGCTCCACGCTCTGGCTTCGGCCGTAGTAGCGGTGACCGGCCTAGCGGATATGGTGGTCCCAGTAAGTTTGGTGGTCCTAAGAAGTTTGGGGCGGGTTCCGGCAGCTTCAGCAAGCCTACTGGTGGTGGCTTCAGCCGCGGCAGCGAAGGGGGCGGCTATAGAAGCCGCGACAACGACAGCGGTAGCCGTCCTTACAGCAATCGGCAGGAAGGTAATTCGGGACGGTCGTTAGATCGTACTGCACCGCGCCGCAACGATGATCGGCGGACCAGTGGATACGGCGGCAATTCCCGTAACAACGAAGAGCGTCCAGCCCGACCATTCGAACCCAAAAAGACTTGGAACGGGCAGCCGTATCAACGGGAAGGTGAGGTAGCAGTGCCCCGTGGAGGCGCTGGTGAGCGGAACCGTAAGTTTGTCAAGACCGATCCTAATC
>NZ_CAXTBM010000088.1:0-17961 GCF_964242765.1 uncultured Hymenobacter sp. | reverse complement strand
TAGCGCGCGTCGTTCGGGACGACGAGGCCGTAGGTTCGAATCCTGCCACCCCGACGCCAACGTTTCTAAAAGCAAAAAGACCACTGAACATGCGTTCAGTGGTCTTTTTGCTTTTAGCAAGGCTAAAATCTGTTCTCTCCTTATCTGTAGTAGCCGCGGCGCTTTGGCTTGTACGACTTTTTATTGCCAGAGCTCAGCAGCAGTATCGTGCCGGCCGTTAGGGCGACGATAGTGGCCATCTTGGTAACGAAGGCCGTCCGATTGTGCTTCCACTCCACAGCATAGCCTTTCTCGGCGAAAATGTTGGGCACCTTGCCATGGGCAAAGTCTTCGACAATGCCTTCCACCACGTTCACCCGGTCGGCTAGCAACAGAGGCAACCAGTGGCCGTAGTGCGATTCGCTGTACTTGAAAGCAAACCGCCGGATCATGCCACTCAACCCAACCGGAGGCGACGACTCGCCGAAAACGGCTGATACCGTGGGGCGCTCAATGGACTTCAATACTTCAACGTCAACAGGTTGAAGGGAAGCCGGGCGGTGCTTGCTATCAAGATCCTGCGACACGTTCATGCGGGGCTCCCGCATCGGGTACGTAGGGTCGTTTTCAGGGTTTGCGTCAATTCCCCAACCGGGTAACTTCTGCGGGTCTTTCAAGGTATTTTCCATCGGTAGTCGGCGTTAGATGTTGGCAGAAGGGAAAACTAGCACAGGCTTGATGCAGTTGTCGAGCTTAGCCGAAAACATGCGGTAGCCATCGGCAACTTCTTCTAGCGGAATCCGGTGCGTAATCAGCGCCTTCGGATTGATAACCCCATTCTGCACGTGCTCAATCAAGCGTGGCAGCAGGCGCTTTACTGAAGCTTGGTTGCCTCTGATTGTCAGTCCCTTGTTCAACACGTTGCCCATTGGCACGAGGTTGTCGGTTGGGCCGTATACCCCCACGATAGATACCACGCCGCCTTTCTTCACGGAATTAACAGCCCAATGAAGCGCCGTAGCCGAACCAGCCTGCAACAGCAGCTTACGGCCCGTGATGGTTTGCATGGCGTTGCCAGCCGCCTCGGCACCTACAGCGTCAATCACACAGTCGGCACCCATCCAATCGGTGATTTTCTTGATGAACACCACCGGATCATCCATGTCTTTCTCGAAGTTGTAGGCTTCGCAGTTAGCGTAGTCGCGGGCGAACTCTAAGCGGTAGTCTTCCTTATCGATAATGATAACGCGACCAGCCCCAAACAACCAGCAACAGCGTGCCGCCATAATGCCTACCGGACCTGCCCCGAACACTACTACTGTATCACCAGGCTGAATACCAGCCATTTCGGCGGCTTGGTAGCCGGTGGGTACTACATCGGTCAGCAGCACGGCGTCATCGGGGTCCATGCCTTCCGGAATGATTGTGGGGCCCACGTTGGCGTAGGGCACCCGGGCGTACTCGGCCTGACCACCGTTGTAGCCGCCCGCCGTGTGGGAGTAGCCAAAGATGCCGCCCACGGCGCTAGCCTGCGTGTTCGACTCGTGGCAGTTGCCAAACATGCCTTGCTTGCAGAAGTGGCACTCACCGCAGGCCACGTTGAATGGCACCAGCACATGGTCACCGACCTTGATCTTCGTTACATCGGGCCCTACTTCTTCTACAATGCCAGTGAATTCGTGGCCAAAAGTCATACCGACGCGGGTATCCGGCACGTTGCCATTGTATAAGTGCAGGTCGGAGCCACAGATACAGGAGCGCGTGACCCGGACAATAGCATCCTGCGGATGCTTGATTTCAGGCATCGGTTTTTGCGTGGCACGAACCCTTTTCGGGCCCCGATAGTCCATTGCTAGCATAGGAGTTTGGTTTTGGAGGTGGAGGTGAGGCGGTGACAGTTCAAGACTTTTCGAGGATGGTTACAAATCATCCTACCCCGAAATGCGCTTTTTACAAAGCTGTTAAGCTGTACTTACCGTGGCATTTAAGGTTCTTACAACGAGCACAAACGCCCGGAATTACGCGTTAATACGGATAGGAATTGCGGGCTTACTAGTATAAGTACTGATATGATAGTAGCTTGAATATAGTTTCTACCTTGGAAGCAGAGCGCAAGCAAAGGCCCAACCAAATACAGCTTTCGGTTGGGCCTTTGCTCGGCTAGTATGGAGTGAAGCTTGGGGCTTCTAGCTTACAGTTTGCGGCGGTTTGCCCCTCTGCTTTGTGAGATACGTAAACCCACAACTTAGCACGTTAGCGGAGGGGGCGAGTTGCTTTACGCTTACTTCACCACCGCCCATACTTCTACGGGACCAGTGTTCGGGAACCGCTCCAGATACACGTTCTGCAACGCTAGACCATTTTGCTTGGCTTGGTCTTTCACGCCGGAATAGAGTTTGTCGGGGGCTACGAGGTAGCTGGCTTCGATGGTAGCGTGCAGCACCCGCTGCCCGGCCGGAAACACCCGGTACTGGTACCCCGCTGGCAGTTGCTGCGACACGGTATCGTCTACCACAAGACCAACGAATACCTTGGCCGTTTCGCCGGAGAAAGTTGGATTATTGTAGAAGATGTTGCCAAAGGTACCGCGCAACTTACCCGAAGTGCGGATTTCGTACGCCTTACGGGTTAAGTCGCCGAAGGCTTCGCTGTTGCCGGGCCCCTCGAAATAGCTACCGGCCAGGAATATGGGTTGCGTTGTGGTTTCCAGCTTCACTTCCGCTTGCTTGAAACCGCCTAACACATAATACGCCACTCCAACCGCGACAATAAGGAAGAGAGAGAGGATTAAAAAAACGCGGTTCATTTAGTTAGCTTAAAATTGAAGCAGGAACTGTGTGCGGATGGAAGCTTAGCTTTCATCTTTGACTACCCCGAGCACGTCGCGGTATTGCATCTGATAAAGCTGAGCGTAGTAGCCACTTTGGCGCAGCAGTTCCTCGTGGCGGCCCGACTCTTTGATTTCGCCCCGATCCATGACGATGATGCGGTCGGCTTTTTGGATGGTGCTCAGCCGATGGGCAATAACCAACGCGGTGCGGCCCTGCATCAGCTTTTCGATGGCGGCTTGAATCAGTTCCTCGGTCTCGGAATCAACCGACGACGTAGCTTCGTCGAGCACGATAACGGCGGGTTGATACACCATGGCCCGCACGAAGCTGATTAGCTGCCGCTGCCCCACCGAGAGCGTGGCGCCGCGCTCCATCACGGGGTAGTTGAGGGAGCCGGGCAAACGCTCGATAAAGCGGCGGGCGCCCACCAAATCGGCAGCTTCCCAGATTTGCTCGTCGGTTATGTCTTTGCTGCCCAGCGTAATATTGTCGCGGATGGTGCCCGCAAACAGAAACACATCTTGCAACACGACGCCAATGCGCCGACGCAGGGCACTCAGGTCATACTCCTTCAAATCATGGCCGTCCACGCGAATGTGGCCGCGGTTGATATCGTAGAAGCGGCTAAGCAAGTTGATGATACTGGTTTTGCCGGCGCCGGTGGCACCTACAAAGGCCACCGTTTGGCCGGGCTCCACTTTAAAGCTGATGTCGCGCAGTACCCATTCCTCGTCGTTGTAGGCAAACCAGACTTTATCGAATTCCACTTCGCCGCGGAGCGTGGCCGGGGCCAAAGTGCCGTTGTTGGGAATATAGTCCTGGCTGTCGAGCAGCTTCAGCAAACGCTCGGTGCTCACGAGGCCCAGTTGCAAGGTGTTGAACCGGTCGGCAATCTGGCGGATCGGACGGAAGAACAAGGCGTTGTACATAATGAAGGCAATAAGGGCGCCCTTCGATATGGTGCCCTCAATCTGCCCCTGCGCCGCGTACCACACCAGCAACCCGACGCCCACGGCACCCAATACTTCGGCTACTGGAAAGTAGATGGAATAGTAAAGCACCGACCGGATATTGGCGCGGGTATGCTCTTGGTTGAGGGCCTCGAACTTGCGGTATTCGCGCTGCTCGTTGTTGAAAATCTGCACCACGTTCATGCCCGTTAGGTGCTCTTGCACGAAGGCGTTGAGGTTAGCCACGGCCGTGCGCACCTCCTGAAACGACTTCTTCACTTTCTCCTTGAACACATAGGTGCTGAAGAGCAGCGGCGGAATCACCGACAAGCTCACCAAGGTTAGGCGCCAGTCGATGTAGAACATGAAAGCCATGATGAACACCAGTTGCAGAATGTCGCCGAGCATAGCCGCTAGTCCTTCGCTGAACACATCCGATAAGGTTTCTACATCAGAAATGTTGCGGGTTGTAAGCACGCCGATGGGCGTCCGGTCGAAGAACTTTAACCGCAGATTCAGAATGTGCTTGTACAAGTCAACCCGAATATCGCGCACAATGTATTGCCCGAGCCAGCCGCCGAAATACGTTTGCAGATAACTCACAAACGCGTGCGCTACGAGCAGCACCAGCAGCAGGGCAAACATCTTGTTCAGCCCCAGCCAGTCGCCGTCTTCAATGGTTACATCGACCATGCGCTGGATCAGGAACGGCCGCAACGTGCCGAGTACAGCGGCGGCTACCGTTAGAAATACCAGTAAGTAGAAGATGCGCTTGTAGGGCCGCACATACACCAGGAGCCGGCGCAGCACCTGCCAGTCGAAGATGTTGCCGGATTTGGTAGCGGGAGTAGTTGGGTCCAAAGTAGATGGGATTTGAGAAGCTGTAACCAGCGGCAAGGACACGAAGTTGCAGACCTTATTTAGTGGCGCGTCCTGCTTTGCTTGGCGTCCGCCTGCCGAAGCATGATAAGTAGGGTAGCCACATTAGCACGTTAAGCACACTGGTATCTCAGCGGTATATGCTCTTAGCGTCCCACAAAGTACGGCAAACCAGGGGGCATAAGTTCTGTTAGCACCACATCAAGCATGTACTCCACACGGCTCAGGTACAAGCCCTGGGCCGGCGCGGCGCCACTGGCATCTACCCGGCTTTGGGCGTGAAGAATTTGCTTGAATTGCGCCGGTGAAATTTTGCCGCGGCCCACGGTCAGGAGCGTACCCACTACCAGCCGGACCATGCCTCTCACGAATCGATTGGCCCGAATCCGAAATACCAAGCCGCCGGGCATCACGTGCCAGCGAGCCTCATACACCACGCAGACATAATGGTTTTCACCGCCCTTCACCTTCGAGAAAGCCGTGAAGTCGCGCGAGCCAAGCAGAAAAGCGGCTGCCTCATTCATGGCCGCCACATCCGGGGCCCGGTCGAGGTAGAGCACCCGACCAACGCTGAAGGGGTCGGGCACGAGGCGCACATAGTACTCGTAGGTGCGGGCATCGGCGGAAAAGCGGGCGTGCGCCTGGTCGGGCACCGGATGCACGGCGTAGGCGGCAATATCAGGGGGAAACGCGCGGTTGAGGCGATAAAGAACCGTATCCAGGTCCAGAGTATCCGGTAAATCGGCCTCGAAGTGCGCTACTTGATGGCTGGCATGCACGCCCGTATCGGTGCGGCCACTGCCCAACGAATACACCGGCTGCCGCAACACCTGCGACAAGCAACGGTCCAGTTCCTGCTGCACCGTGAGGGTGTTGGGCTGCACCTGCCAGCCGTGGTAGCGGGTACCGTCGTAGGCGAGGTGAAGAAAGTAGCGCATGCTGGAATGAATAAAGAGTTGAGGCTCTACGTATTGGGGTTGCCTCTTGGTACCGATTGCTTCACTCGCAATCTTTCACTCTTCCTTGATTTTTGCGTAGAGTAGAGAATTGAGGATTCCCTTGTCCTTTACTACGCTTTTGCGCATGAGAGCTTCCAACTCAAATCCCGCCTTTTCCAATACCCGCGCCGAGGCCGGGTTAGACTCGAACACCACCGCGTAGAGCCGGCACACATCGAAGTGCGCGAAAACGTAGTTTGACACCAGTTGTACGGCGGCCGTGGCTAGTCCGCGGCCCCAGTACGGCTGCCCCAACCAATACCCGATTTCGGCAGAGCGGCGGCGCACATCGGTTTTGAAATGCACCCCAATGCTACCGACGGCGTTGCCATCTGCCTCAATAGCCAAGTGTAGGTCGCGCTGCTGGTCGGCCATCAGGCAAAGGTAGAACTCGGCATCCTGCTTGGTGTAAGGATGGGGAAACGTGTCGCGCAGATTTTGCGCTATGCGCTGATTGTTAGCGTACTCCACCAAAGCCGGCGCATCTGCAAAAGACCATGGCCGCAGCCGTGCCTGCCATTGCGGCAGCTCCAACGTGGGCGAGAGAAGCGGATCAAGCATGAGTTCTTTTCTCGTTGTTGGCTTTCCGTTGTTCGTTGATGGCCCCCATGCAACTGCATTCTGAGGCCGAAAAACGAAAAGCCAACAACGAAAAACTAATCATACCTTCTCGTAAATAGCGGCGGCACCTTGCCCTACTCCCACGCACATCGTCACGAGGCCGTAGCGCACATCTTGGCGGCGCTGCATTTCGTGTAATAGCGTGGCCGTGAGACGCGAACCACTGGTTCCGAGTGGGTGGCCAATGGCAATAGCGCCGCCGTTCACGTTCACAATCTCGGGGTTCAGTTCTAGGTCGCGAATGCAGGCAATGCTTTGCGCCGCAAATGCCTCGTTCAACTCAATCAGCCCGATGTCGTTCAGAGTCAGGCCGGCCCGTTGCAACACCTTACGAGTGGCAGGTACCGGTCCGAGGCCCATGTAGGCCGGATCGACGCCCGCTACTGCCGAGGCAACTACCCGGGCCATTGGCTTCAGATTGTAGCGCTTCACGGCTTCTTCACTAACCACCATGACAGCGGCAGCACCATCATTGATGCCCGCCGAATTACCAGCGGTTACCGTGCCATCAATGGGTTGAAAGGCCGGCTTCAGCGAACCCAATTTTTCTATAGTGCTTAGCCGAGGCGGCTCGTCGGTGTCGAACAGGGCAGCATCCCCTTTCGGAATGGCCACAAACACTGGTACTATCTCCTTACGGAAACGGCCCTTTTCGGCGGCCCGATGGTACCGACGCTGCGACTCGAAGGCAAACTCGTCTTGCTCTAGGCGGCTGATGCCGTACTTGCGGGCCACGTTTTCGGCGGTTTCGCCCATGGCGTACGGGTGGTGGAGCTTGCTTAGTTTAGGATTGGTGAAGCGCCAGCCCAACGTGGTATCGTGGGCCGTCAGCTCGCGCCCGAAAGCCGTTTCCGACTTAGCCATCACGAAGGGCGCCCGGGTCATGCTTTCGGCGCCGCCGGCCAAGTACACGTCGCCTTCCCCCGCCTTGATGGCGCGTGAAGCATCCATGATACTTTGCAGGCCGGAGGCGCACAGCCGGTTTACCGTTACGCCGGGCACCGTGACGGGCAACCCGGCCAACAAGGCCGCCATGCGGGCTACGTTGCGGTTGTCTTCGCCGGCTTGGTTGGCGGCTCCCATTATTACGTCTTCAATAGCCGCTTTATCTACGGTTGGATTGCGGCGCAGCAACTCGCGCAGGACGTGCGCGGCCAAATCATCGGGGCGGACGCTACTCAGCGCACCCCCAAATTTGCCGATCGGGGTGCGGACGGCGTCAACTATATAAGCAGTGGGCATTGTCTAGTTAGAATGCAGTTATTCCAGTCGTTGTTGGCTATTTTTGCCGGCCTACCCGCACAGGGTGGCGCAAACAGTCAAAACACAAAGATGATACAAAGAATCCAAAGCGTATTCCTGCTGCTGTTGGCACTCAGCATGATTGCCGTACTTTTCCTTCCTATCTGGCACAAGGCCGACCCTATTACGGGCCAGGAATTAGTACTGACGGCTACCCGCCTAACCTACAACAAGCCCGGCGCTGGTTTGCCAGCACCAGCCAACGTGTGGCTTATTGCCGCGTTTGCCGTGGCTTCGGCCGCCGTGGCCCTATTCGAGATTTTCCAATTCCGCAACCGTTTCCTGCAACTCAAACTGGGCATGCTGAACCTGCTGCTAGTTTTGTGCACTATCGGAGCGGGCTTTTATTTCTCGAACCTCGGCGAGCAAATGCTGAACATCAAGATGCTCGGCACTTACCAGGCAGGCTTCTATCTTCCCACCCTGGCCTTGCTGCTGAACCTGCTGGCCAACCGCTTTATCCGCCGCGACGAGCAACTAGTACGTAGCATGGACCGTCTGCGGTAAATTGCCGTTTCAACTTCTCCTTAACACACAAAAAAGGCTTCCGTTCGCACGGAAGCCTTTTTTATTGCTGCTGGCTCGCTGGTTAGTATTGCTGTTGCTGCTGCGCCAGAAATTCTTGCAGCTTGCTAGCCGAAGACGAGAACGTAAAGGCTTCATTGAGGCGGTATAAGTTCTGGCGGTCGGTCACGCGGCTCGACCCGTATTTGGCTAGTTCCAGTTTCGAATCCTCGAAGCTCAACTCCTTCATCAACCGGGTTAAATCTTCGGCTCGGATAGAGCTTTCGCTGAGTGCCTGCTGGGCCATCGGCATCCGGTCTTTGTCGAACGATTGCCGATGCAAGGCATTTAGCAGGCCATTCACATCTTGCGGGCTCATAGTACGGTTGTAGCTCGCGCTGCTGCCCGCATACTCGCCGCCGTTGTTGCCATTCGAGTAGTCCCCACTGCTGTTGCCGTTATTGTTGTAACCACCGTTGCTATACCCGCCGTTGCCGGGATTCGCAGGAGGCTGGTTGCCGTAGTCGTCTTGATCGTAATCGTCGTTTTGGTTTTGATAGCCGCCTTGGCGGCCGCGGGGTCCACCGTTGGGGTATCCTCCGTAGCCGGGGCCATAGCCGCCGCGCATGGGTACTGCCGCCACTTTGCGCAGTTCGGGGGCAAACCCTGGGCGGGTTAGCAGAACATAACTGGTTTCCAAACCGGGGTCGAGGAAGACGCGGGTGCGGTAGTTGATAGAGCGGCCATATCCGGCCGGAATTGCAAATTCCACCCAGTGCACCCCCGGAGCAATCCGGTCGATGTGCACCTGGCGAGCCCCGCCCCGAGTTAGGGCCCGGCCATCAAACCGCAGGTTGAAAGGCGCGCCGCGCTCGGAGGTGAAGTTCACGTTGGCCGGAGCGGCCCGCAGTTGCGCCGCAGTCAGTAGAAGCAGACTTAGGCAAAAAAATAGCGCCTTTTTCATGGCAGTAGTACGTTGCACGAAAGCAATCCATTTGCCCTCGCATTTGCTTTAAATTCAAGGATTGTGCCACTTCCTTGAATGGGTTGTTGCCTCTATTTTCTGTGGTTATTGAGCGTATGCTTGGTGCCGAAACTTGCTCCTGAATTCAGCGCTACCTTGTCTAGCATAACTGAAAAAAGCCCTCGCAACCCATAAGGTGCGGGGGCTTTTCAAAGCGTGCTTGAACTTGCCTACTCGGCAATTCTGGTCACTTTGAATTCAGTGCGACGGTTGCGTTGAAATTCGTCTTCCGTCTTCGCATTCCTGAGCACCGGCTGCGTTTCGCCGTAGCCTTTGGCCGTGATACGGCTTTTGTCGACGCCCTTGGAGATAATGTAATCGACAGCCGACTGCGCCCGCTTCTGCGACAAGGCTTGGTTGTAGGCGTCCTTACCGCGCGAGTCGGTGTGCGAGCTTAGCTCGATGGTGATTTTGGGGTTATCGTTCAAGGTTGAGACCAGCTTATCGAGCTCGGCGGCGGCATCTGACCGGATATCCGCTTTGTCGTAATCATAGAAGATGTTGTCGACCACGATGGCCCTGTTCTTCACAATCCTAGTTAGCGTCAGCGTTACGGGCACCCTAATGTCGTTCACCTCGTTTGGCAGCTGATCTTGCGCGGGCTTGCGGCCAATTGTACTAAGCGAGTTGCGAGCTGCGAAATAACCCGGCCGGTCGGCAATCAATGAATAGTCGGCGGCCGCGGAATCGAGCTTCATGGTGAATTTACCGTCGGCAGCGGTAGTTACCTCCTGCAACTTCTGGCCGTTTTTAGCGAACAAGGTCACTGTTTCGCCGCTTACGGGCAGGGTTTCGCCGGTTTTGTCGTTGCGCTCCACCAGCGTACCATCCGCAAAGAAAGTAACGAGTTTGAGCGGCTTCTTACGGAACATGTAAAGGTCGTCGGACCCCTTACCACCTGCGCGGTTCGACGAGAAAACCCCTACGTTTTTACCCGTGAAATAGGGAGCAAAGTCATCACCTGAGCTATTGACGGGAGTACCCAGATTGACCACTTTCCCCTTATCAACAATGAATATATCGAGCTTGCCGAGGCCGGGCTGTCCATCTGAGGAGAAGTACAACGTATTGTCGGGGGCCACGGCTGGGAAGTTGTCGTTGCCCGGCGTATTGATTTGGTCGCCAAGGTTCTCGGCGGGCGAGAAACGGCCATTCGGCCCGAGCGTCGCTTTGTAAAGGTCGTTGCCCCCCAAGCCACCGCGGCGGCTGGAAGTGAAGTAGAGCGTTTGGCCGTCGGGGGCAAAAGCCGGAGCGAAATCGTCGGTGGTGCGGTCGTTGATGTTGGCGAGCACCGGCTCCGACCAAGCGCCATTCTTAAAATACGAAATCCATAAATCCACACTCAGCAGACCTTTCTTCGTGCCATCATTGGAGCGGGCGAAGACCATGACTTTGCCGTCGGGGGTATAGGTGGCGCTGGCTTCGTGCTTGTTCTCGGTGTTGAAAAGGGGGTCTAGCTTGCGCACCGTGCCACCGGTCATTTTATCGGCATCGTCGAACTTGACGGCATACAGGTCGTTGAAATTCTCACCATTGCCGAGGTACTTCTTGCCTTCGCGGCCGGAGGCAAAGACCAGCTCTTTGGTATCAGGGATAAGAGTGGAGCCAAACTCGGCCGCAGGAGTGTTCACCTGGTCGAGGGCCATTACCTCGTTGTTGGTGCGCATAGCCACGATGGTGGTAGCCATCTTGGCGTTTCTCGACTCTATTTCGGCTAATGGGGCTAGTTTCCGGCCGGCGCTGTTCTGTCCGTACGCATCAAACTGGGCAGCGGCTTCCTCGAACTTTCCGTTGGCTTTCAGGGCCTGACCGTAGTAAAACACCACATCAGGCGCTTTCACCTTGCCGTCGATGGCGGCTTTGTAGTAACTCTCGGCTTGCTCTACCCGGTTGGAAAGTCGGTAGGACTCCCCGATGCGGTAATTGTTTACCGGCGCGTTCTTACCACGCGTGATATCCGTCTTATAAAGCTGTATTGCCGTTTCGTACTCGCCACGGGCAAAGCGTTTGTCCGCTTTGCTTAGGTTGTCCGTAGTTGCGCAACCGCCCAGCAGAGCGGCGGAGCTGGCTGTAGCGCAAACTAGTAGAAATTTCCTCATTGGGAGTGAAGGATGGAAGTGAAAACGAGCCATAATGAAAGGAGGCTTCCTAAGCCTAATAATACTAAGTTTAGAAAGGATAATAGCCGTAAAGCAAATTTTTCCTTGCTTAGTTGAAGTACCGGGAAAGCCACGTTTGGTTGGCTGCCGCCGGGAAAGACTTTTGCAATTCTGCTTTTCGAGCCACCGTAGCATCGAAATAAGGCGTACTCGACAGGAGCCGGCCTTCCGCCACGGCTACTTTCAACTCACGCCGGTCGAGCAACTGCACTTGTCCATTCACCAAAAAAGCCATTCGCGACTTTTCCAGTAACGATACGCCCAAGGCTTCTTCTACGCCGCGCACAAACCGCACAGAGGCATCAATTGAACAGCCACTGGCATCTGCTACGGCCTCGTCAAGCCCAATAATGAGAAACTGCTGATGAACAATTTCAGCTGAAGCCTGTAAGCTGCGGCCGTGGCTGGTCCATTCGTCGGCGAAGTGGCGCAGAGCGGGCTGCACCGCCGCCACTTCGGCAGCAGTCAGCGGCCGGTCGGCCTGGTAGATCCAAATGCGGGCCGATTCGGGTAAGTCACTGAAAGGAACGTACATGGTAGGGAGGTCGGTAGCCAGGTGGCATGACGTTCTTATTAAACGACAAACTTCACTGATTTATTTTCTATAAAAGAACAACCCCGCCGGTAAGTTCCAGCGGGGTTGCCTGATTTTAATCTAGTACGGGGCGGCGCGTTGTTGGTATACAAGTAGCCTTGCTTGGCTGGTAATACTGAAAGCTTTCAATAAGTTATTATGCGTTCAAGCCTTCAGCAGAAGCCACCAACTCGGCTAAGTCGAAGACTTGGACGTTGCTTTCCCGCTCCTTATTCTTCACACCATCGCTCATCATGGTCATGCAGAACGGGCAACCCACGGCAATAATGCTGCCTTGGCCGTTCGCTTTGGGAGCAGGCGTAGCGCCAGCATTGCCGCTCTCCACGCCATAAAGGTTGTCCAAGGCCGCGGCATTGCCATCGAGGGTGGCGAGTGCCTCCTCGGTGCGCTCGATGTTGACGTCTTTCTTGCCGGGCTCCGGCTCTTTCCACATTTGAGCACCGCCAGCGCCGCAGCAGAGGCCGTTGGCTTTGCTGCGCTTCATTTCCACCAGATCGGCGTCCAGCGCTTCGAGCACAGCCCGGGGCGCCTCATAGATGTTGTTGGCGCGGCCGAGGTAGCAGGAATCGTGGAACGTGATGCGGCGGCCTTTGTACGACTCGCCGCCTTCCACCTTCACGCGGCCCTCGTTGATGAGTTGCTGCAAGAAAGTGCTGTGGTGAATCACTTCGTACTCACCACCTAAGGCGGGGTACTCGTTTTTGATGGTGTTGAAGCAGTGCGGACAGGCCGTTACCACTTTTTTGATGCCGTAGCCGTTGAGCGTGGTGATGTTCTGCATGGCTTGCATCTGAAACAGGAACTCGTTGCCGGCCCGTTTGGCTGGGTCGCCGGTGCAGGATTCTTCCATACCTAGCACCGCGTACTTCACTCCTACGTGCTCCAGAATACGCACAAAGGCGCGGGTTACGCGCTTGTATCGGTCGTCGAAAGCCCCGGCACAGCCCACCCAAAACAGAATTTCGGGCGTTTCGCCTTGGGCAGCGAGGTCGGCCATGAGAGGGACACTTATTTGTCGTTTGGCAGTTAGCTCAGCCATTATAATGAGTGGGAATAAGTAGTCGTTGTGATACGAACTTCCGTGCCAGTACCAAACACTTTGCAAGTACTGGCACAACGTTCAGAGTTAGGCAGTTACAGCTTCCTTTTCCGCCACATACAGGTCGTCGGCCCAGTTGAAACGGTCGGAAGGCGAGAAGGCCCAGGGGGCACCGTTGTTCTCGATGTTGCTGAACATCACGTTCAAGGAATTAGGCGCCGCCGACTCTTCCAGTACCAGAAAGCGGCGCATTTCCACAATGCTTTCCAGCGGGTTGATGTTCACGGGGCAGGCTTCTACACAAGCGTTACAGGTGGTACAGGCCCACAGTTCTTCGGGCGTTACGTAGCCGCGCAGCAGCGTGTGGTTTTCTTTGTCGAGCACTTCCTGCGAGTCGTGCTTGGCTTCCTGCCCATAAAGGTTGGGGCTGAAAATCAACGGTGAGTTGTATTTCTCTTCCATCCGGTCGCGCGTATCCATGATGATTTTGCGCGGGGAGAGCAGCTTACCGGTGATGTTGGCCGGGCATACCGAGGTGCAACGGCCGCACTCGGTGCAGGAATAGGCGTTCAGCAAGTTGGTCCAAGCCAAGTCGTTTACGTCCTTGGCGCCGAAGGGCGTAGGCGCGAGGGCCGAGCCATCGGGGGCAGTGGCGGGAGCCGGCACCTCGTAACTAGGGTCCATCATGGCTTTCACCTCGTGGGTGATGCTTTCCACGTTCGAGAATTGGCCTTGTGGTACCAACCGTGAGTAGTACACGTTTGGAAAGGTTATAATGATGTGGAAGTGTTTGGAGCTCGGCAGGTAGTTCAGGAAGCACAAGATACCGACGATGTGCGCCCACCAGCCCACACGTTCCAACACATGCAGCGCCGCTTCGTTGCTCGGAAATAACCCAACCAGCAAACTACTGATAGGGAATGTGCCCGGCATCTCGGCGCCACGCAGCTGGTGCAGCTTCAGGTCGGCCGTATTCATGGTGAACAAGGCGGCCATCAATATCACCTCGATATACAGAATGATGTTAGCATCGAGCCGGGGCCACATGCGCAACTCAGGACCCTGAAAGCGGCGCACGGGCGGCTTGCGGTTGCGGCGCCACCAGAACGCGGCCACCGCAACGATAACTAGCGCGCCGAGCACTTCGTTGGTGGCCATGAGTACATCGTAGACGGGACCGAGGAATTGTAAAAAGCGGTGGGTGCCAAAGATGCCGTCCACCATGATTTCAATCACCTCGACGTTGATTACCAGAAACCCTACGTACACAATCAGGTGCAGGAAGGCTGGCGTGAGGCGCTTGAACATTTTGGACTGACCGAAAGCAACCAGCAGCGTTTTGTTGAGCCGCTCGCTTACATTGCCGCTCATGTCCCGGTCGCGCCCCATTAGGATGTTGGCGCGGATTTTCCGGGCCTGCCACGCGAACAGGCCGAAGCCTGCTATGGCGACCAGCAGGAAGAGGAGGTTCTGAATGGAGAAATGCACAGGAAGAAGAATTGGGTTGGAATTCAGGTGGAAATATACTCGTTATGCATAACAATTTACGGCTTTTCCATCGGAAAGATTTTTTTATGATAAGTGTTGGTGGTTGATTTTGGTTTACTACTTTTGTGCTCCCCAACGGCTAAAACGCTTTCGGGGGCACCAAGAGCTGGTAATGTAGCTCAGTTGGTAGAGCACAGCACTGAAAATGCTGGTGTCGTTGGTTCGATTCCAACCATTACCACGAAAACCCTGCCTCTAACCCAGAGGTGGGGTTTTTGCTTTTCCGGCTACGCCACTCATACGCCTAATCAACACTTCAGCTTGCGTATTAATTGCAGTACTCAACTGATTACCAACAACCCTGGAGACTTAGCCCGCGTTTGTTTATCTTCAATCACCATTCGTACTAACCCAACGTGAAGTATGTAGTAGTGGCAATCTTAGGCGGCGGTCTGCTGCTACTGGCCTCACGTTTGGTGAGAGACGTAGACGCCTTAACGCAACAACCTCAAACTTCTCCTACTCCCATGAACGACTCTTCCACCAACGACAATTCGCAGCAAGACACCGATATGCAGGCCAGCGCTTCCGAGCAGTCGGCGGCGCCCACCACCGAGCAATCGACCGAGACTAATCCGCTTAAGCGGTATCAGGATCTAGTGAATTCGCCCGCAACTCCGGATGGGCACAAGGTAGTGGCAGCCGTAGCGGCCGCCAGCACTGTGACGGTAGCAGCCGTAGCGAACTGGATAATGAAAGCCACCAAGAAATAGCGCATCACAAGAACTGCCAATACAAAACCGGCGGTTTTTGGTGGCGTGGTCGGCACCGAAGAAAAATAACTTGATAAGCACGGTCGCATTTGCGGCTGGTTTCAACCAAGTTATTTTTCTTCGGTGTTTTTCGTTTTAGCCAACAGTGAATCAATACCTTCTACTAAGCCCGAAGAGCTGGCAGTGGTGGCTAGCAATTGAACAGTTGCATAGCCATCTTCACCTAAACCAGACTGCACTTATCTAGCAACGGCTGAGTTTTTGAATTGCATATACGTAGTGCCGACATTCAAACGGCATCACTGTCTTCTCGTTGCTTCTGGTTCTGAGGCGTTGGCAGCTTGATAGTTAACTTCAGCGGTTATTCTATGTTCGCGAGCTATGGAACACAACCTTGCCGATTTGCAGTATCCCATTGGACGACCGACACTGCCCGAAGCGCCCCTGCCCCCCGCTGAGCGTACCACTTATATCGAGCAACTTGCGGCGCTGCCTGTCCAACTGACGGCTGCGGCTCGCAAAGCCGGTGGCGTACGGCTGGAAAACGCTTACCGCCCCGGCGGCTGGACGGGCCGGCAGGTGCTGCACCACGTAGCCGATGTACACCTGAATTTCTACCTGCGCTACCGTCTAGCTCTTACCGAAGACCACCCCACCATCCGACCGTTCGATATGAACGCTTGGGCTACCCTCCCCGATGTTGATGCCACGCCCGTCACGGTATCGTTGGCACTGCTGGAGGCGCTGCACTCGCGCTGGGTTACGCTGCTCTGGCACCTCACCGAGCAGCAGTGGCAACGCACCTTTTATCATCCCACCTACCAGCAAACTTACACCCTCGACCAAGCCTTAGTGCAATACAGCTGGCATGGCCGCCACCACTTGGCGCATATCAAGCTGCTGAGTGGCGAGTAATATATCTACAACATTCCTCGGCTTCCGCTCCGACCATTAGCTCATATTTTCTAGTTCACTGAAACCTCTAGTTTGTTCCAGAGTTGCGCAGGTTGTTATAGCTAACTAATAGAGGAGCAAAAACATCAACACTACTAAGGAGCAATACCGGACGGTGGAACGGTTAGCAGCTCAGCCATTGTGCAAGAGGTAAAGGCTGCTCGTATAGAGAAGAGCTGGAATGCAAAGCAAGTGCACCAACTCAGTTAATGTAAACCAGAAATCATTTTGCCTGGTGCTCATCTAGTTGCCGCTCCAGTTCTTCGTTGCGACGCCGGAGCCGCCGGGAGTAGCTGCTATAGGACAGAAGGCCTAGGAGAAGACCGGCAGTCAGTATACTTTGCGCATCGTCCAAGTTGATGACGTGTGGCAGGCGCAGCGCCAGGCTGCTAAGCACCAATACTAAGGAGCAAATCCGCAATATCTTTTCTGTTAGATTCATGCTGTTGTTCATGGTGCAAATGTAAAGCGGTTCGAGTCCTGGCTTTGTTTGCAAGGCTTTCAAGAAGTAGCGGACTGGTGTCGTGCTTTATGCCCAGTGGTGGCGCGTATCCGAATCTAAGTGGCTCCTTACAAAGTAATCAAGATCCGAGTCGATAACTCTGGTTGTGCAACCGGGGGCTTTGCTTTACACCAAGCCGAGAAAGCAGAGAAGATTAGAGTTGTTTTACCGGCTGCTCACGGTCGTCGTCCGCGCCGGAAGAGCGTGTTGCAACTGGAATCCTGTTGATTGAACTATCCTACTGGGCTGTGTCGATGAAGGCTGTAAGCAGTTGATTTTTAGGTCACAATTCGTCAATTGAGTATTTAAATAATTTGCTTACATGCACACAGCTTAATATTTTAAGTGTCTTCTAAAGCATTAGGCAACCATTATCAAAGGAGGGGCATCTATTCGAGCGTCGCCACCAGATACAAACGACGTAAATGGTTCGTTTTAAAAATATATTGCTTTGCAGTTGGATTTAAAAACGCTGACCACCTACTTTGTATTGCCTACTACCTTGCAAAACACACAGAGTAAAATAGCTCGCCGCCGTTTATGATTGAGTTGCAGAATATTCGGAAAAGCTATGAAGTTGGCACAACCCGGCTAGAGGTGCTCAAGGGTATAGATTTGCATATCCGGGAAGGTGAGTTAGTGAGTATCATGGGCTCGTCGGGGTCGGGTAAGAGCACGTTGCTCAACATCTTAGGCATTCTTGATGACTTCGACCAGGGCGACTACATTTTGGCAGGCACCCGCATCGACCGAAACTTATCGCAGACCCGGGCCGCTCACTACCGCAATAAGTTTTTAGGGTTTGTGTTTCAATCGTTTAACCTGCTGAGCTTCAAAAACGCGCTGGAAAATGTGGCGCTACCACTTTACTACCAGAAAGTAAGCCGTCGCGAACGAAACCGCATGGCCCTGGAATACCTCGACCGGGTAGGCCTCGCCGACCGCGCCGACCACTTACCCAGCGAGCTATCGGGCGGGCAGAAGCAGCGAGTAGCCATTGCCCGCGCGCTTATTAGCCAACCCAAACTGATTCTGGCCGACGAGCCGACGGGCGCCCTCGACACGCAAACCACTCAGGAGGTGATGGACATCTTCAAACAGGTGCACCGCGAGGGAATGACCGTGATTATCGTGACCCACGAAAACGACATTGCCGCCCAGACCCAGCGCATGATTCGGGTGCGCGACGGCCTAATCGTTGACAACTGACATTTAACATTTACCAATTAACAGTTAACAATTGACATTCAGCAGCCAACCCACCTGCGCTATGAACTTCACTGCTCGCTAACCAAGGCCTTGTTAACTGCTGAACGTCAGTTGTTAATTGATAAATGCTAAATGTTAAATGTTAGACATAGAT
>NZ_CAXTBM010000087.1:0-18039 GCF_964242765.1 uncultured Hymenobacter sp. | reverse complement strand
GTCATCATGTACGCCGACCGCATGACCGGCTCCATGCAGCGCGCCATCGACGAAACCAACCGTCGCCGCGCCACCCAGCTGGCGTACAACCAAGAGCACGGCATCACGCCGCGCACGGTGCGCAAGAGCCACGCTGAAATCATGGGCCAAACCTCCCTGTCCGATTACCGCATTGCCGAGCCGCAGGCCTACGTGGGCCCCGACAACGACGTGGCCCTAGCCATTGCCGCCGAGCCGGTGGTATCAATGATGACGCGCACGGACCTGGAGAAGCTCATCAAGCAAACCGAGAAAACCATGGAAGCCGCCGCCAAGGAACTGGACTTCCTGCAAGCTGCCAAGCTTCGCGACGAACTAGCCGCCCTGAAGCAAGTGCTCAAAACCAAGCGCGAGTAGCCACCGATTTGGCTACTCGCGCTTAGGTTACGCTATTTGTAGTCTTTGTCCTTGAGCTTCTTCTTGATAAGGCCTGAAAAAGAGCGGGTTTGCTCGTAGGTAGCTAGTGCCTCGTAAAGATTACTGTTGCTAAAACGGGACAGCTTGCCAGCGCCAACACCTCCAAATAAGCCTACTAACATCCCGTACCCAAGCGGAGTGACTTCAACTGTTGTTGTGCCTGAGGCATCTGTAGTTGTGCCGGTTTGTGTAGTTATAAAACCAATAAAGGCGGCTCCAGTCGATAACCATAGTACGCCGCCAGTTTGTTTGCGGGCGAATAAATGGATGACAGCTCGAGCCTCTTTGTCATCGGAGTAGCGTTTGTAGAGGTAATCTTTGTACTTGCCACCTGTGTTGAGAGCCGGTGTAAGTAGGGTGGATGAAGTGGTAGGCGTAGCACTTGGAGTGGTAGGTAACTCAGACTGAGCGTGACCTGCTAGGGAGATGCCAGCAATGAGTATAGTAGTAAAACAGCCGCGAAGTAGGGTAAATGTCATGTAATTGGGATAGGTAAGAAAAACAAATAAGTACGTTTCAAATATATAATATTTCTTTTATAAGCTCGTCTGTTTGTAAACCTTGAATTTTAATTCTGCAGCTTGTTTTATTGTCTGTCTTAGACTGATGCGCGACACATTGCTCTTGTATTTGTTGTTTGAAAGTTGCTTCTACCAACAGGCTGCAACTCACAACCAAGTAAGTGAACAGAGCTAATGCAGGCCGGTTTGAGCATTATTACTAAGCTATGCCAGATGCATTACAGCGGAGCGTGTACGGAAAAATGCTATGTCAGCAGTTAGATAGCAATCTGATAGTAAGGGGATCTTTCGAAGAAGAAGCGCTACAGATACAAA
The DNA here is from genome assembly GCF_964242765.1 of uncultured Hymenobacter sp. Taxonomy (NCBI): domain Bacteria; kingdom Pseudomonadati; phylum Bacteroidota; class Cytophagia; order Cytophagales; family Hymenobacteraceae; genus Hymenobacter; species uncultured Hymenobacter sp. Next base: position 16,747 of record NZ_CAXTBM010000087.1, on the reverse strand, counting down.
TCAACCATGTGCCGCCAAGCTAGCGGGTTGTGGGCCTCCCCTTCCCAAACGTGCAGCTGATGGGAAATGCCTTTTTGATGAAGCTGCTGGCTCAGAAAATGGTTGTCTTGCAGGAAAGCATCTTCCGTCCCGATAGCCAGGGTGATTTCCAGTTGGCGGAGCTGCTCCAGGTAGAAACTCTCGGTGAGATTGGGAATGTAGCGGTTCGGCGTATTGAGGTACACTTCCTCGTCGATGTAGCCCTGAAACAAGTCGGGGAAGCTGGCCATGCCCTGGGTGAGGTCGTAGCGGCCGCTCATGCCTACTACTTTGCTGAGCAGATTTGGGTGCCGGAACGAGAAGTTAACGGCGTGGTAGGCGCCCATGCTACAGCCAGCAGCCATGAGGCAGGAGTTGGCGTTGCTGGCTTCGGTCAGGGGCAACACTTCTTGCAAAATGTACTGCTCGTATTGCAAATGGCGTTGAATGCGCTCAGCCGGCGGCTTGTCCATGCAGTATAAGCTCTCCCCATCGATGCTATCCAGGCAGTAGACTTGCAGAAAGCCGCTTTCGATTTTACGTTTCAAGGCTTCTACAATACCCCAGTTCTCGTAGTCGTAGAAACGGGCTTTGCGCGTCGGAAACAGCAATACCCGGGCCCCGGCCTCACCGAAAACCAGCAACTGCATGGGCCGGCCCAGCGCTGCACTATGCCATTCGTGATATTTGCGGTACATCGGCTAAGCAACCTTTTTGTTGATACTGTAACAAACAAGCCTGAGTCCGCCTGGCAGTAGCTACTGCTTGGATAGTAGCATACGGTCTAGTTGGGCGCTGATTTCCTGCTGCCACACAGCGTAACCTTCCGGCGACAGGTGCAAGCCATCGGCCTCGAAATGAGTGGGTTTGGGGTTGCCCCGCTCGTCTAGCATGGGGTAGTATAGGTCGAGGTAATGAAGAGGCGGGCCTTGGTTGGCCACCAGTCGGCTGATACAGCCGTTGGCATATTCAATGCTGCCCCGTAGGTGTAACCGGGCAAGGCTGAGTTTGATTGAAACAAAACACACCGGAATTTCGCCCAGGCTGCTTTTAATGGAAGTTAAGAGTTGTTCGTAGTAAAGCACCACCTCTTCGGGCGTACGACCGTCGCCAAGGTCGTTGTCGCCAGCGTAGAGCACAATCATATCAGGTTGATGATGGGGTACCACCCGCTTGAAAAACCAGGCGCAAGCGGCCAGCGTGGAACCTCCAAACCCTAGGTTAACGGCTTGTACCTGCGGGAAAGAGCGTTCCAACGCCTGCCAGCGCGTAAACGAGGAGCTACCGTAGAACACCACCTTCGGCAGCCCCGACTGCACTACCGGCTTCAATTCCAGCTGTCTTATTTCTTCCTGATACCACTGCATTGATTGCCAATAGAAAGCGCCGCGCGCATGAGCTTAAGTAAACAATGCTGATGCGCGTAGCTAAATATAAGCTTCAGCCAGTGGCCAGCCAACCTGGATTCTCGGTGCTAGGTTAAATAAAGCTAGTGAGAGCAGCTAAGATAGTGGCCTACTCAGTGCGCGAACAAGGATGAGTGAGGACACAACCCCAAAGCGCTGCTCCTGCGGCTCTAAGAAGGCTGATAATCCAACGCCAAGATTCGGTCTTTGTAGGCGGGCGGTAGCAGGCCGGCTTTGGCCCACTTGCTAACCGCCAGATGCTGGGTTTGGCGGTAGAGGGGAAGCAACAGCGGCAGCCACGTTCGGGAACCTAGCTTGAGCAGCTTCCGGACGCGCGGCGGCACCACGAGGCGCTGCGCTTGCAGTAGCAACTCGTAGCGCAAGCCTCCCAAATGCCGCCGATACTGCTGGTACAAATCGGCGGTATAGCGGCTGTGCGCTAGGTTCTGAGCCAAGTGCTGCTGCCGGATCGGGAGCCACTGCTGGTACGAGCTGGGCAGTTCGGGCACTCCCATTCGTTCGCCCACCCGCCGAAATGTATCGTAGACTTCCGCTTTTTCAGTGCTGGTTAGCGGGCGTTCCAGCACTTCGAAGGACCGGATAGAGTAGTCGACGAGCAAAAACAGCACGTCGCGGTAAGCCCAATCGGGGATGGCCATGCCGCGTTTGGCTTCTACGGCGCCGTGAATGGCGGCAATCGTATCGATGGCGCGTTCGGCGGCCGGGCGCTCGGCAAACACAATCTGCCGCGCGTAGTCGACCGTGGAAAAAAGCCGGGCTAACGGGTCGGCGGGGAGCTTGCCGGTGAAGTACAGCCAATCCACCGCCTTGTTCAAGGCAAACTCGGCGGCAGCGCCCGCAAAAATAAACAGCACCGTGTCAGCCTTACCCCAGATTTCGCGCACCACCGACCCTTGGGCCACAAAGTATTCCATAGAATGAAAGTTGAGAAGTAGGCTTTCGCCAGAAACCTAGCCTACACGCTGCAAAAACAATGGGAAACGACCCAAAAGTTGCTTGAATGCTGGCTGTTTGCCTTTTCAGGTGTTTTAGGGTAATTGATGGAATTGTAAATGTGTTCAGAGTACTTTGTAATACAAAGTAAATGAGTGAATTTTATGACACTCTATTCTGACTTCAAAGCTTATCCAGAAGTTTGCTTTAGGTCTTGCTTGACTTAAGATGTGTGGACAGTAAGCGTTGCGGCCCACTACAAGACCGTCATGCAGAGCGGACCGAAGCATCTCGCGTGTTGAGGGTGCAAGCCTAAATTCAACGATTCGAGCGAGATGCTTCGCTCCGCTCTGCATGACGGTCTATTTACTTACTGTCCACATACCCTAGGGCGTGCGGGCAGTGGCCGAAAAACATTTTTTGTCTATTTGAAACGTCCTGCTTCGACAAACGGACGCTAGATCAAGCAGGACACTATTTCGGTAGGTAGGCGCAATTGGATTAAGCTAGGCCCTACACTTTCTTTAAAGTAATTGTAAAACGCCAACTTATGCCAGCACCACTTCAAACAGAGAGTAAACCGCCCCTGCTAGCCAAGCAATGGCGTAGTCGGAAAGGCTACGGACTGCTAATTGTGTTGACTGTTTTGCTGGGTTTGGCGTCCCGAAAGTTTGCCTTTGCTTTCCCGCCGCTGATAGCTGCTTATGCCGGTGACACCCTCTGGGCCTTACTGGTTTTCTGGCTGCTCGGCTTCTGTTGCCCGCACTGGTCCAGCCGGCGCGTAGCCGGTTACGCGCTGCTTTTTGCCGTAGCTATCGAAACTAGCCAGCTCTACCATCCGCCTTGGCTCGACGCGCTCCGCAACACGATGCTTGGCAGTTTGGTGCTGGGGCACGGTTTTCTGTGGAGCGACTTGCTTTGCTACGGCGTGGGAGTAGCGGGCGGGTTTGGCTTCGAGCTTATGGCCTCGCGGCAGCGGTCCTAATCCAACCTTCTTTGTAGTTATTCTGTTGGCGAATGCCACCGTACCCTGTTGGCTATGAACATCTTAATTGCGCCAGATTCTTTCAAAGATTCGTTGGCCGCGCCGCTGGTTTGTGAACAATTGCGGCGTGGGTTACTTGAAACCTTTCCGGCGGCGCACTGCCAGGTATTACCGTTGGCCGATGGGGGCGAAGGCACGCTCGAAACGTTGGCCTCGGTGCTCGGTGGCGAATTTGTGGAATGTGCCGTGCACGACCCCCTGTTTCGCCCCATTCGAGCCCGGTACCTGTGGCTGTCGGCTACCGCCACCGCCGTAATAGAAATGGCGCAGGCTTCGGGCTTGGAACTACTCACTGCCGCTGAACGCAACGCTAGCGGCACCACTACGCTCGGCACCGGCGAGTTGGTGGCCGACGCCCTAGCCCGCGGCGCCCGTCACGTGGTGCTAACCGTGGGCGGAAGCGCCACCAACGACGCGGGCCTGGGGCTGGCTACGGCCTTGGGCTACAGATTTTGGGATGAAAACGACCACCTGGTGCCGCCAATCGGCGGAAACTTGACTCGCATCCGCCGCATCGACCTCAGCCAAGTGTCCCCGCGTCTGGCCGAAGTATCGTGCCGCGTCGTAACGGACGTTACCAACCCGTTTTATGGCCCAACGGGAGCAGCGCACGTATTCGCCACTCAGAAAGGCGCTGATGCCGCGGCCATTACCCACCTCGATGCCGGGCTGCGCCACTTTGCCGGCGTATTGCGCACCACCTTCGGCGCCGACTTGCAGCAACTGCCCGGCAGCGGGGCCGGGGGCGGAATGGGCGGCGGGGCGGCCTGCTTTCTACGCGCCAGCATCACCTCCGCCGCCGACTGGATTCTGAACATCACCAGCGCCGCCGAGCTGTTAAAAACCAGCGACTTGCTGATTACCGGCGAAGGCCGCATTGATGCCCAAACCTGGCAAGGCAAGCTGCTGGCCCGCCTGTTAGCGCTGGCCGCCCACCACCAAGTGCCCGTGGTACTGGTATGTGGCACCCTGCACGACCCGGAGGCCGTGCTAGCCGACCCCAACGTGCTGTATGCCACGTCCATCCTGCCGGAGCCCATGCCGCTAGCCGAGGCGCTGGCGCGCACGCCGGAACTGCTGGAAACCCAGGGCAAACTGCTGGGGCGGCTGCTGAGCCGGAAGTAAAGGCTACTGAAAAGCTGCAGTAGCTATACCTTCTGCTTGCGGCGGTTTTCTAGAATGCGGAAGAAAGAGCGGGTGTGCACTTCCTCTACCGTCAGGCCGGTGGCCGTAATTTCCTCTTCCGTGATGGCGCCGCAGTTCAAGGCTTTCAGGAAGAAGTTGAGCAAACCCTGACCGGTAGCCGCATCGTCGAAAATGTCGCCGGTGAGAGTGGAAATGGCGGCCCGCTCCACGAACGATTTCAAGCGGAACAGCGCGTCGTCGTAGCTGCTCAGGAAGAAGGCGTAGGTGGCGGCGTAGCGCATGGGCAGTTGCGCCGGGTTCAGGTCCCACCCCTGGTAGAGGCCGTTGATGAGCGAGTGGGTGGTGTGGTGAAAACCCTGCCGCCAGGCGTTGTGCACCGATTCGCGGTTTTCGGTTTGTTGCTCGTAGCTGAGGTTGTCGCCGCGGTGCGGGCCGATGGGCATGACGTTGGTCGCGCCGTCGGAGAGGAAGATGCCGGTGCCACCGAGTGCCACCTTGGTCATGTGGTGCGCAAAGTCGCAGACCGGGTGCGCCATGGTTTGGTAGCGGGCCGTAATGCCGGCAGATGCGGTGTAATCATACGTGCCGAAGTGGGCGGCCAGGCAGCGGCCTTCACTGGCCCGGATGATGCGCATGAGCGGGTTGCGGCCTTCCTCGTCCATGATGATTTGGGTGGCCTCCACCATGGTTTCCATGCGCAGGGTGTTGGGCGCTAGGTTGTTGGCCTTTTCCAGCAGCTCAAACAGCCGCACCATCGTGGTCATTTGCTCCGGAATCGTCACTTTGGGCAACATCACCACGAAATTATCGGGCAGCTTGCCGCCGGTTTTGGCTAGCAGTGTAGTCAAAAAGATGTCGAGCGTCCGGACGCCGCGGTCTTTCAGGTCTTCGGTAAACGGCTTGATGCGGATGCCAATGAACGGCGACAAGGTGCCGTTTTCCATGCCCGCCACTACCTCGTTGGCCGCCTGCACGGCCGTGGCGTCTTCCTCGGCGTCGGGCCGGTTGCCGAAGCCGTCTTCGAAGTCGATCCGGAAGTCTTCAACGGGCTCGGTTTGCAGCTTCTTGATGATCTTGTTGTACACCGAATAGGCCAGCCACGCCGGTTCCTTCTTGCGGGCTTCCGGCGTCAGAGAATCCAGCTTGGCCGTTAATTCGGTGATGTCCTTGGCATGCGTTGGCAAATACTCGTGGCCCTTGAGCTGCAACACCTTAGCTAGCGCCACGAAGTTGGGCGCGTAGGTTCGCAAGTTGTTCAGAGCAATGTCGCCCATTCGCACGCACGTATCCGACTTAAACAGGTTGGCCCCCCCGTACACCGTATGCACCGGCTGTCGGTCGGGCTTGTCGCCGGGGTAAGTCTGCTGGAATTTCCGGTTGGCCACGCCGAGCTGCTGCAAGAGCAACTCTTTTTCAGAATCTGGTAAACTGAGTTTCATAAGGAAATGTACAGGGGATGGGAGCTAAAAGAGGGAAATTAGCTGCTAATTCTAGCTTCCAGGGCGAAGTAGCAGGGGTTGAGCTTGCTTCAAGAGCCGCGGTAGGTGGAATAGCCAAACGGGTTTAAGAGCAGTGGCACGTGGTAGTGCTCCGTTGAGCTAATGGCAAAGACAATCTCCACAAAGGGATAAAAGGTGGTTGTTGCTAATTGGTTGAAGTATTCCTGCGTGAAGAACTTCAGCTTGTAGATACCCAGCGGCAGCAACTGCTCTTTCGGCAATAGGTCCGCAACGCGGCCATCCTGGTTGGTAGTGCCGCGCGCTAGCTCCTGCCACGCATCGGCCTGCTGGCTGTGGAGCACGATGGTTACGCCCTGGGCTGGTTTGCCGCGGGTGGTATCGAGGATATGGGTGGTAATCTGACTCATGCGGCTAGCAGCTTTTTTAGGCGGATTTCAGTGATTTTCGCTTGCTCTCTCATGGCAACTTGGATTTCCTGGTCGGGCTCGTTTGGTAGCCGGGCTTGCAGCAAGGCCAGCATTTCCTCCGCCGACTTGCCGGTGGCGCAAACAATGAAAATGTAGTTGAACTTCTCTTCATACTGGGTATTGCCCGCCGCCAAAGCTTGCAGCACGGCTTCCGAGGTGTGCCTTACGGCCGCCTGCTCACCCGCTGCCCACGCGCTGGTGCTCGCAAACTTTTCTTTCAACGAGTTGATATCCCCGATTTTAGGGTGGTGGTTGAAGGCCTCCCGCCAATCCGCGGGCGCTAGCTGGTGCCAGATGGTGGAGGCTTCCGTAAGCAGCTTTTCCTCGTCGGCTATGGGAAAACGTTTAGTCATGGCCTCCACCCAAGCCGTGGCGCCACAGCAGTTGCTTAATGCTTCAGCAAGCCCTGGCTTCGGCAAGTTGTTGAGTTCAGATAAGGTCATATTCTGAGAATAACATAAAACGATTGTAGAGACGCGACACTTCGCGTCTCGGCGTTGAACGACCGGTTTGAACATACCAGTTGTGCAGCCTAAACAACCTCAGCAACGCCGAGACGCGAAGTGTCGCGTCTCTACAATCGTTTTATTTCGTTACAATACCGTGGGGAAGCGGTTGACATTTTTGTAGTAGATGTACACCGAATTCTCCTTGCCCATGGCCGTGGCCCACTGCTGGCAGTAAGGCGCCATCCAGATAGAGTCGCCTTGCTTGACGGGGTACCACTCCTGGTCGAGCATGTAAATAGCTTGGCCTTGCAGGTAGAGCAGGCCGTGCTCCATGATGTGCGTTTCCACCATGGGCAGGTGCCCACCGATGCCGTACGTGAAGATATTGACGGCCATATCGAAGCCCAGCTGATTCGGCAAAAGCTCCTGGATGCGGAGCGCCTCGTCGTTCATGTAGATGGGGGCTTTGCTGTCGTCCTTCTCGCCAAATAAAACGCCGGGCACCTCGTAGCCAGCCAACGGCTCATACACTTTGTGAAAAGTCAGGAGCTGGGTGCCGGCCGTAGGGCTATCAAACCGGTATTCCTGCCCAATGGGCACGTACACGTACTGCCCGATGGCAAGGGTCCGCTGTTCCCCCCCGACGCTCACCTGCACCTGCCCGTCTACCACATAGAAGAAAATCTGTGACGCCTGCGTGGTGCCTACTAACTGGCCTTCCGCCTGAAAAGTGACCAGCGTCTGGCACAGCCGCGCGCCCATTTGCTCGTTGATGATGACGTTCACGGTGCAGCCCGTCCAGCCGGGCACGTTGCTGTTGATGTAGCCATCGGGACTGATGACGGCGTGGTTGCGCTTGACAACGGAACGGGTGAGGGCAGAAATTTCCATGGGCGGTTACGAATGGTGGGTGATAAGTTCAGAAAGAAAACGTTCGGCTACGTGCAGCGCCGCCGCCAAGTCCGCAAGCTCCACGTCTTCCAAGGGGTTGTGGCTGATGCCTTTAAAGCACCGCACAAACAGCATAGTAGCTGGTGCCACCGCCGAAATCGGCACGGCGTCGTGGCCAGCCCCGCTCACCAGTGGCACCACCGGATAGCCGGAATTGGCAATGGCGCGGGCCAGCAGGTGGTTTAAATTACCGTCGCAAGCGACGGGCGCGGTTTGCTGAATCAGGTTCCAGGCTAGCGTGATGTTACGCAGGTGGGCAATGGCTTGCACTTGCTCGTGCAGTTGCTGATGGGCCCAAGTCAGGCGCTTTTCGTCGGCGCTGCGTAGGTCGAGCGTGCACACCACCTGGCCGGGTATCACGTTACTGGCCGCGTAGCGAATATCGAGCTTGCCTACCGTGGCTACCAGGTCCTGCTGAAACTTCCGGCCAAACTGCTCAACAGCCAGCACCACTTCGGCGGCGCAGCAGAGGGCATCCTGGCGCATGACCATCGGCACGGTGCCAGCGTGGCCGGCCATGCCGGTGAATACCAGTTCCACGCGCTGCTGCCCGGCAATGGCCGTCACGAGGGCCACCGGAATGTGGCGCTCGTACAGCACTGGCCCCTGCTCGATGTGCGCCTCAAAGTATCCTAGCCACTCGTTGGCAGGAATGGCATCGTGGGTCAGCTGTTGCGCATCGGCGCCCATGGCGGCCAAGGCTTCAGCCAACGTAATGCCAGAGGCATCAGGCTTCTGTAGCAGGCTGGTATCAAACGAGCCAGCCACTACTTTGCTACCCAGGTAGGTGGTATGAAACCGGCAGCCTTCTTCGTCGCTGAAGGCAATCAGCTCGATATGAAACGGCAACTCCGTTTGTTGCTGAACTAGCTGCTCCAATAAATCCAACCCCAGCAGCACGCCGAGCGGGCCGTCGAACTTGCCGGCATTTACCACGGTATCGATGTGCGAGGCAATAACGAAGATTTTGGCCCCGGGGCGCGGGCTCGCCAACCGTCCGCGCACGTTGCCGATGCTATCGACGCGGGTTGCCAGGCCGGCCGCTTCCAGCCAGCTTTGCACGAGGGCGCTACCGGCCAGGAAAGCTGGCGTCCCGAAGGTGCGCGTAATGCCCTGGCTGTCTTCGCTGATTGCCGCTAAGGCTTGAATGCGCTGCATGATGCTCTCGGCGCGGGTCGTGTATGCTTCCACCCAGTTAGCGGGTTAAGATTTTGCCTTGATTGAGTTGCGTGAATTGCGGGCGCTGATACACCGGCTGGCCTTTCAGAAACGTTTGCTCCACCACGCCCCGCAGCTCCTGCCCAATGTAGGGCGATACCTTATGTTTGTGATGCAGCATTTCTGGGGTCACTTGGAAAGTGCGGTCGGCGCTGAGTACCACCAAATCAGCGTCGTAGCCTTTAGCAATCCGGCCTTTGCAGTTGCTCTGGCCAATTAGCTTCGCCGGATTCTCGCTTAGCCACCGCGTCAGGTCTGGTAGGCCGGCGCCGCGTTGGTGGGCGGCTGTCCACAGCACCGGTAAGGCCAACTGCAACGAGGCAATGCCGCCCCAGGCCGTAGTGAAGTCGCCGCTTTCCAACTGCTTGAGGGCGGGCGGGGCAGGCGAGTGGTCGGTGGCTACGAAGTCGATGATGCCGGCTTGCAGCGCCTGCCAAAGTTGCTCGTTGTTGGCCTGCTCCCGGATGGGCGGCGCGCACTTAAACTGCGTTGCCCCATCGGCAATGTTTTCGGCATTGAAAAACAGGTAGTGCTGCGCGGTTTCCACGGTTAGCGGCAGGCCGTTGGCTTTGGCGGCCGCAATGGGCGCTATCGAATTGGCTGACGACAAGTGCACGATGTGCGTGAGGCAGTCGTATTCCTCGCAGAGCCGGATCATCAAGGCCACGGCTTCGTCTTCCCAGCTTTTAGGGCGCGAGGTGAGGTAGTTTTGGTAGGAGCGTTTATCGCCAAGCTTCCAGGTGCTGTCGTCGGTGGTTAGCTCGCAGTGCACCAGCAGCGGCAGACCGTGGCGGGCCAGAATCGGCATCACGCGCCGCAGATCTTGCTCGGTGGCATTCGGGAAATCATCGATGCCGGAATGGGCCAGGAACGCTTTAAACCCGAGCACGCCCTGCTCAATTAGTGGTTCTATTTCGTTGACATTGCCTGGCACGATGCCGCCCCAGAAGCCGCAGTTCGTGTGTAGCTGCCCGTTGGTGGCCGCCAGTTTCAGCTTTAGATTAGCCACCGAAGTAGTAACCGGCGCCGAGTTGAGCGGCATATCCACCAGCGTGGTGAGGCCGCCGGCCAACGCGGCGCGGGTGGCCGTATCGAAGCCTTCCCAGTCGGTGCGGCCCGGCTCGTTGATGTGCACGTGCGGGTCGATTATGCCGGGCAGCAGCGCCTGATCCTGCACGTCGAGTATCGGGCAAGCCACGGTAGTGGTGACGGGCACCACATCTAGTATCCGCCCCGCTTCCAGCAAAACCAGCGCCTCCACCACGCCTTGGGGCGTCACGACGTTTAAACTTTTTATAGCGGCATCCGGCATGCAGAAAGGGCAGAATGGAAGGACATGAAAGATTAGCCGTTCAATCTAGCAGGATAATTTTCTAGATTGGAAATCTTTCCAGCGGCATTCAAGCAACCTATATGGGTATCAAACTAGGAATCAACGCGTACGGTAAAAACGCGGTTAATCTATCGAAAATCATCCGCCACGCCGACCACCACGAGTTCCGCCAGATTTCGGTGAGCGTGGCCCTGGAAGGTGATTTCGACACCGCGCACACGCTCGGCGACAACTCGAAAATCCTGCCCACTGATACCCAGAAGAACACCGTTTACGCGCAAGCCAAAGAGCATTTCACCAGCACCATCGAGGCCTTCGGTATCCATTTGGCCGACTTCTTTCTGTCTCGCAATCCGCAGGTAAGTAAGGTGCGCATCGAAATCATAGAGCACGCCTGGCAGCGCATGGCTTTCGACGGTGCCGCCCACACGCACTCGTTCACCGGCGGCAGCACCGAAAAGCGCCGCGCCCTCGTCACCAAAACTGCCGAAGGCACCCAAGTTTCCGCCGGCCTTCTGGATTTGCTGCTACTCAAAACCACCGATTCGGCATTCGAAAACTACATCAAAGACGAGTACACCGTTCTGAAAGAAACCGCCGACCGTATTCTGGCCACCAAGTGCGAAGCCACCTGGCAATACACTACTTCGGCGCTGGATTTCGAAGCCGCCTACCAAAGCATCCGCACCACCTTGCTGCGCACCTTTGCCGACCACAAGAGCCTCTCGGTGCAACAAACGCTATATGCCATTGGCAAGCAAATTCTGCTGCAACATGATGCGGTAAAGGAAGTCAGCCTTGTCATGCCCAACAAGCACCATATTCCTTTTAATCTGGAGCAGTTCGGCATGGAAAACAGCAACGAAATCTTCGTCGCCACCGACGAGCCGTTTGGCTACATCACGGGTACGGTAGTGCGGGATTAGCGGAGCTTGAGCCTAGAAGATAAGAGAGATAACTAGGCTATTGCCTTAACTCGTTAGGACTTTCAGCCTTCCAACAGTTTACGGTTTCTAGTTTCTGGTAGCCTTAAGGGCAGCGCTGTTCTTCACGGCAATCAGCTGGGCGGCAATGCTGATGGCTATTTCTTCGGGGGTTTCACTGTTGATGGGCAGGCCTACGGGGGCGTGAAGACGTTGCAACTGCTCGGGCGGAATGCCTTCGGCTCGGTAGTCAGTCAGCATCTTTTCTATCTTTTTCTGACTGCCAAGCAAACCCAGAAACCGGAGTTGCTTGCCAAGCAAGGCCCGTACGGCGACGTCGTCGGTGCGGTAGCCGAAGGTCATGACCACTACGTACTGGTTTTCGCCTTCGGGAACAAGCTTTTGCAACTCAATGTAGGAAGCTACTGCTGTTTTGCTGTGGGCGAATGAGTTGGCGGCGAAGGTGTTGAGCTGCGGCCGGTCCTCGTAGAGGTGGATGCGGAAGTCGAGCGGGCGCACCAGGCGCGAGAGGGCCAGCGCGCAGTGTCCGCCGCCGATGAGGTGCAGCTGGTTTTTGAGGCCTATTCTTTCCTGGTACAGCCATTCCGCCTCCGACTCTTGCCGGAACAAGTAATCTTGCGCGGGTTGGCTACCCGCCTGGAAGGCTACGCCGTTGGGTGTTAGGGTAAGCGTGCCGTATTGCGCTTCATTTAAAGCAACTAAAAGCCGCTGAATGGGCGCGGCATCTGCTGCTTGCACCGGGTAGAGCAGCACCGTTTGCTCGCCGGAGCAGATCATGCCGCTCTGGTGGCGGGGGGCAGCTTTACTATGAATTTGGCGATGCAAGGAGCTAGCCGGCACCGGCTGCGTGAGCTGCTCGCGGGCCAGTTGCACCAGCTTGTGCTCCATGATGCCGCCCCCAACAGAACCTTGCATCGCTCCGTGCGCATCCACTGCCATCAGAAACCCCTGACGCCCCGGACTGCTGCCTTGGCTTTGCACCACGTAGAGCAGCATGGCCGGGGTGCCGCGGCGCAGACTGTCGCTAAGAAGCTGCCACGTGGCGGATGCTCTGCTCATGAAAGGATTGAGTGCCAGTGGCTACTTGCGAATACAACCCAAGTAGCACCTTTTCGGGTGTCATGGGCGCATCGAAGGCAATGGGGGACGTTGGGTTGAAGGCTTTGATGGCGTTGCGCAGCGCGAAGTACGTGCCGATGCCGTACATAAACGGCGGCTCGCCCACGGCCTTGGAGCGGAAAATAGCCAGGTTGTCCAACTCGGTTTGCAATGGCTCGATACTGATTTCCTTCGGCACCGAGTAGATGTCGGGTATTTTGTAGGTGGAGAGGGTATTGGAGCGCAGGCGGCCGGCCGGGTCGTAGAGCAACTCTTCCAGCGTCATCCAGCCAATGCCCTGCACGATGCCGCCTTCAATCTGCCCGCGGTCCACGGCCGGGTTCATGCTGCGCCCGAAATCGTGCACCACTTGCACGGCATCCACTTGGTAGGTGCCGCGCACACAGTCCACGGTGACGGTGGTGAGGGCCGTGCCGTAGACGTGGTAGGCAAACGGGTGGCCTTTCTCGGTGGCTTTGTCGAAATGCACTTCCGGCGTGGCGTAGTGCGCGTGTTCCGACAAGCTTACGCGCTTCAGGAAAGCCGCCGAAACCAGCTTCCTCCAGTCCAGCTGCGTGGGCTGGCCGTGGAGTAGTACTTGCTCGTCGTGTAGCTCGATGGCGGTTTCCGGCACTTGCAGCACCTGAGCCGCCACTTCCTTGAGGCGCTGCGCTATGGCCTGGCAGGCCAATTGCACGGCTTTGCCGTTGAGGTCGGCGGTAGCGCTGGCGGCGGAAGGTGAAGTGTTGGCAATGCGGTTGGTGCTGGTGGTTTGCAGGCGCACCTTGTCGGGACTGATGGACAAGGTTTGCGCCGCTACTTGCAACATCTTGGTGTTCACGCCTTGCCCCATTTCCACGGCTCCGGTGCTCACCTTCACGCTGCCGTCATAATAAACGTGCACCAGTGCCCGGGCCTGGTTCATGGAGGTGTTGGTGAACGAGATACCGAAGCAGATAGGCATCAGGGCTATTCCTTTCTTGAGCAGGGTGTTTTGAGCGTTGAAAACTGCCACTGCTTGCCTCCGCGCTTCCACGTCGTAGAGCGTTTCGGCTTTGTCCCAGCAGGCGTGCGCCTCGCTCACCGCTTTTTGCCCGAAAGGGAATTCGTCGCCGGTCTGGTTCAAGTTCTTTTTCTGAATCAGGCTGGCTTCTACACCAATTTTTTCGGCGGCAGTGGCAATGGCGGCTTCCATCACAAACTTGGCCTGCGGGCCCCCAAAGCCCCGAAAAGCGGTATTTGGGGGCAGGTGCGTGCGGCAGCTAAAGGCCGTAGCCCGCACATTCGGGACGAAATAGGTGCTGGTGGTATGGAACAGGGTCCGCTCCATAATGGCCGGCGATAAGTCGGCGGCGGCCCCGGCATTCTGGTAGAAGTCTACCTCGTAGGCTACAATCTTCAGGTCCTTATCGAGCCCAATTTTGAAGTCGGAGGAGTAGGGGTGACGCTTGCCGGTCATGGCCATGTCTTCCAGCCGACTCAGCACGTACTTCACCGGGCGGCGCAGCAGGTGCGCGGCCAGCGCGCAGAGCGCCACCCAGGCATTGGCCTGATCTTCTTTGCCACCAAAGCCGCCACCCAACCGAATTACGTCCACTTCCAGTTGGTGCATGGGCACGCCGAGCACCCGCGCCGCGGTGCGCTGCCCGGCCGTGGGGCTTTGGGTGGACGAGTAGATTTTGATTTCGCCGTTTTCCTGCGGAATGGCGTAGGCGCACTGCGTTTCAATATAGAGGTGCTCTTGGCCGTTGGTGTCGGCGGTGCCTTCGAACACGTATTCGCACAACTCCCATGCCCGTGCCGTGTCGCCGAGCCGAAAGGTGCGCGGCGGCACAATCAGCTGGCCTTGCGCATGCGCCACCCGTGGGTCGGTGATTACGGGCAGCGGCGTGATGTCCACTTTTATCTTCTTGACTGCCGCCCGGGCCGCCTCGTCGGAAGTGGCCACTACGAAGGCAATGGGCATGCCGCAGAAATCCACCGCGTGTTCCGCCAGCAAGGGTTCATCCGGAATGATGCCGCCAATCTGGTTTTCGCCCGTAATATCCTGGTGCGTAAGAATGCGCACCACGCCGGGGTGTTCGGCAGCCGCCGTGAGGTCAAGGTGCTGAATGTGACCGTGCGCCACCGGCGAGACGAAGGCCGCACCAAACAGCGTACCCGCCACCAACGGAATATCATCCAGGTAGATGGATTGCCCTTTGGTATGGTTGCCGGAATCTATATTCTTCATGGTGGTGCTCAGGATAAATAAATTCTGACGAGCCGTAGCGGTTATGCTATGAGTTTAGTGCTCGTTTACTGGGATGTCTACTAGATCTTTAGAGCAAGCAGAGCAGTTAGTTTGGCCACAGTAGCATGAAATGCGACTCTTCACAGCGCCCTGGTAGTTAATACCGCAATACCTGTTCTACATTCAGGTGCGGAAACAAAGTCAGAAAGTGGGCCTTGATTAACTGGTTAAGCAACAGGCGCTTGTAGGCCTCCGTGCCGCGGGCGTCGCTGATAGGCGCTATTTCCAGCTGGGCTATTTCCACTGTTTCTCGAATCAATGTTTCCGAGACTTCCTGGCCTACCAAGAAGGCCGAAGCTTGCGGGAGCAGCATGGGCGTAGGGCCAACGCCCCCGGCCGAAAGGCTAGCCGTTGAGATAAGGCCATGCTGCACCGTTAAACGGCACGCCGAATTGACGCTGGCAATATCGAGGTGGGTGCGTTTGCTGACTTTCTCGAAGTTGAATTTGGTGTGTGCCTCGGGCAGCACAAACCAGATAGCCGAAATATTCTCTTCCGCTTTCTTGGCCAACTGCTTGTAGCCCTGGTAGAACTCCCGCAGCGGTAGCTCCCGCACCGTTTGCCCGTTGCTGAGCACCAATTGGGCGTCCAGGGCCAGAAACATAATGGTTAGGTCGCCGATAGGGGAGGCGTTGACGAAGTTGCCTGCCACGGTAGCCATGTTGCGGATGGGCGTAGACGAAACCAGCCGCAGAAACCGCCGAAAACCCGGAAAATACTCCTGTAGCACTTCCGATTCCGCCAAGTCGCTCACGGTAGCCGCTCCACCTAGCACGCAGCGGTTTTCTTGGAGGTTCACTCCTTGCAAAGTGGGTTGGTCGAACAGAAACTGGGTTGCTAGCTCGCGCATTTGCTCGTGCTTCTGCACGTACAAATCGGTGCCGCCGCCTACAAACTGCAAGGCCCCACGGCTGCGGTGGCCGTTGCTTGTGCTACTAGCTGCCAAGGCTTGTAGCCGGCTCTTGATGGAAGTGAAGTAGTGAGGCAGAATCTGCTTTTCGGCCACGAAGGCGGTCGGTTCTTGCCCGTCTCTGTCTTCGAGCAGCAGCGCCACCTTGGCCGCGGCCCGCTCAATAGATTTGTAGCCGGTACACCGGCAGATGTTGCCATCAACCGCGGCCACGGCGTTTTGCGCGGTAGGCGTCTGCCCGCTCAAGCAAAAGCCCGCCAAGGATACCACAAACCCCGGCGTGCAAAAGCCGCACTGCGTAGCCGACTCATCAACCATGACTAACTGAATTGGGTTAAGCCCTTCGGTGTTAAGTCCTTCCACTGTCACGACGTGCTTGCCCTGCACGTTGCCCAGCGGCGTCAGGCACGACGTGAACGAGCGGTAGCGCAATTGCTGGCCCGTAAGCTCGCCTACCAGAATGGTACACGCGCCGCAGTCGCCCTCCCGGCACCCAATTTTAGTGCCCGGCAAGTGTTGATGATACCGGACATAATCCAGCAACACCGTACTCGCCGGCAGCTCAGTGGTTACTTCTTGGTTGTTGAGAATAAATTTCAGCAAAAGAAAAGCATTTCAGGTTTCGTTGAATATACCTGATTTGCTTCACACAACAGCAGTTTGCAGCCTGCGGAGCGCTATTTTCTCAAAGTCAACAGCGTGAGCGTAATCTGAAGAACGCACCGGGAGGCTGTTCAACTAGCTGGATAAGTTTTAAGCTGGTGTGCCACTAGTGTCAACTGTAGCGAAAAACCGGATGTGCCTCAGAGCCAATTTATAAAGCGTGGTCGGTTTTCACGTTCTGGCCCGACCAGATTTGTCGGGCGGTCCAATCTTGGGCGGGGCTGGTCCAGAAGGTGTCGGAGGCAGGGAGGCCCAGCGGGAGGAAGGCGGTAGAACACAAATAGAGGCTGCCGGTGGAAATGTAGGTTTCGCCGATGCCCGGCTGGTGGCCGCACAAACCAATTTGCAGCCATCCTTGGGCATCGAAGGTGCCGCGCGGCTCCAGGGTGCGC
>NZ_CAXTBM010000086.1:0-18345 GCF_964242765.1 uncultured Hymenobacter sp. | reverse complement strand
AGTAGTGCACCACGTCGTATTTGCGAAACACGGGGTTGCTGTGGCTGGTCATCTCACTGGTTTCGAAGCAGCCGCCCTGGTCGATGCTCACGTCGATGATAACCGAGCCGGGGGCCATGCTGGCCACTACGCTCTCGGGTACCATGAACGGCACGCGGCCTTCTTCGGCGTTGAGCGCCCCAATTACTACGTCGGCGCGCCGGATCTGCTGGCTGAGGGCAAAGGTGTCGAGGGTGCTGGTGTAGAGTTGGGTACCGAGATTCTGCTTTAAGCGACGCAGCTTATATAAGTGGTTATCAAACACTTTTACTTCTGCACCCAAGCCCGTAGCAGCCCGCGCGGCATACTCGGCCACGGTGCCAGCACCCAAAATCACAACCTGCGACGGGGGTACGCCGGTGATACCGCCGAGGATAATGCCCTTGCCTTCGTTGGAGCGGGCCAGGTATTCGGCGGCAATAAGCATGACGGTGGAGCCCGCAATTTCGCTCATGGCCCGCACCACCGGCCGCGCCCCGGAAGGGTCCTTGATCAGCTCGAAGCTGATGGCATTCACCTTTTTACGCGTGAGGGCCATGACGTATTCGGCGGTGAGCGTGCCGAATTGCAGGGCCGAAATCAAGGTTTGGTTGGCTTTCAGAAACTCGAATTCATCCTGGGTGGGCGGGGCTACTTTCAAGACGAGGTCGGCCTCGTACACCTCTTTTTGCGAGTAGGCGATAGTGGCACCGGCTTCGGAATAATCGTGGTCGGAGTACTTGCTGGGCTCGCCGGCGCCGCTTTCCATGACCACCTCGTGGCCTTCCTCGATGAGGTGCTTTACGGCCTCGGGCGTGAGGCAGATGCGGTTTTCCTGAAGCGACGTTTCGCGCGGCAGCCCGATAAACAGCTTGCGCTTTCGTGTTTCCACGGCCAGCATGGATTCCTGGGTGAAGTAAGCGCGGCTCGTAGCCAGCGACTCAAATCCGGGGGGTACTGCTTCGGGCATTTTTTCAAGTGAAAACCGAGAATCAAACAGTAAAAGTCGAGGCCATTGTCCACTCAACCCACACCCTGAAACCAGCGCCTGGCAGACAATGCATCAATTTTCAACTTGTAATCTTTAATTCTCTCGACTCTTCGCCGGTAGCGGTAAGTCGGATAAGTAGTCGGTTGGAAGGTAAAAGGGGCTCGATGCGGCTGGGCCACTCTATGAGGCAAAGATAGCCAGAATCGAAGTACTCCAACGCGCCAAGTTGCTCAGCTTCCACTGGCGAGTCGAGGCGGTAGAAGTCGAAGTGGTAAATAGGCTGGTCGTGCGCGTCGCGGTATTCGTTGACGAGAGCAAACGTGGGGCTACTAACGTCGCGGCCGGGCACGCCCAAACTCTCGCACAAGGCCTTAATGAAAGTGGTTTTGCCGGCTCCCATCTCGCCTTCAAAGCACACGATGGAGTGGCCCCGAATAGCTTCGCGCACCTGTACGGCGGCGGCAGGCAGGGCAGCAAGAGCGGGAATCGAGATTTCAAGCACCGGAACAGACATGAGCAGCAGTTTTCAGGGCGCAAGTTTACGAAACAGCCGGTTGGTACGACTGTCATTGCGAGGACGCCGGACGGATTGCGTCGTTCCCTGGCTTGAAGCGTCACATGTCCTCGCAATGACAGCACCTTCTTGCCCCGCCAATCCACTAGCAGGCCTTACCTTTGGTTGACCATAACACCTTTTTCTCATGCAAGTTTCGCGAATGGCAGGCAGCCTTATCGGCTCCGAAATCATCAAAATCGGCAATGAAGTAAACGATATGATTCGTAAGGGGGAGCAGATTTGCAACCTCACCATTGGCGACTTTGACCCGACTATTTTCCCGATTCCCGTTGAATTGCAAACGGGAATCACCGAAGCCTACCAAGCCGGCAATACCAACTATCCCCCGGCTAATGGCATGGCAGCCCTGCGCGAAGCGGCCACCACGTTCACCAAGCAACGCCTGGGCCTGGCGTACTCGCCCAACGACGTGCTGGTAGCCGGCGGCTCCCGGCCACTGATTTACGCCACTTACCTCGCCCTCCTCGACCCCGGCGACCGGGTGGTATTTCCGGTACCGAGCTGGAACAACAACCACTACTGCCACCTTTCCGGCGCCGAGCCAGTGATGGTGGAAACCCAGCCCGCAAACAGCTTCATGCCCACAGCGGCCGAATTAGCCCCGCACCTGCCCGGTGCAACGCTACTGGCCCTGTGCTCCCCCCTCAACCCTACCGGCACCGTATTCTCTCGCCAGAACCTGCTGGAAATCTGCAACTTGGTGCTAGCGGAAAACCAGCGTCGCCAGCCCGGCGAAAAGCCGCTTTATCTGCTCTACGACCAAATTTACTGGATGCTCACCTTCGGCGAAACCGAGCATTTCGACCCCGTGAACCTGCGCCCCGAGTTGCGCGACTACGTTATCTATATTGATGGCATCTCGAAGTGCTTGGCGGCGACCGGGGTGCGCGTGGGGTACGCGTTTGGGCCGGCCGAGGTAGTTGACAAGATGAAGTCGATATTGGGCCACGTAGGGGCCTGGGCGCCGAAGGCCGAGCAGGTAGCCACGGCCAACTATTTGCCCAAGGCTGCGGAGGTAGATGCCTTTACGGCGCAGTTCAAGGCCAAGATTCAGCGCAGCCTCGACGCGCTGCACCAGGGGTTGCAGGACTTGAAAAGGCAGGGCCTGCCCGTTGATTCGCTGGTGCCGATGGGCGCCATCTACCTCACGGCCCGCCTCGACGTGCTCGGCAAAACCACCCCGACCGGACAAGTGCTGGCCACCACCAAAGACCTGACTTTCTACCTTATCCAAGAGGCCCGGCTGGCATTGGTACCCTTCAGCGCGTTTGGCACCTCCGACACGGCACCCTGGTTCCGAATGTCGGTGGGCGGTGCTTCGCTGGAATCTATCGAGGCCGCGCTGCCGCGGTTGCAAGCGGCCCTGCAAGCCTTGCGCTAAACCAAGCGGCTAGTCCCAACGAGGGGAAATTCTTGCGAAACAGGGAGCATCTTCTTGTTGGGACTTTCGGCTATTTAGCACTTTGCTTTTCATCAATCTACTGCTGTTATCGACAGGCTGGTTTT
Organism: uncultured Hymenobacter sp.; assembly: GCF_964242765.1. Classification (NCBI taxonomy): domain Bacteria; kingdom Pseudomonadati; phylum Bacteroidota; class Cytophagia; order Cytophagales; family Hymenobacteraceae; genus Hymenobacter; species uncultured Hymenobacter sp. Next base: position 15,253 of record NZ_CAXTBM010000086.1, on the reverse strand, counting down.
ACGTTTATTAGCTGTTTACTCACCGCTTTAGTGATAATATGGCTATCTTTCCTCCACTTTTTCAGATATTTTGCATTCTAAATCAAAGCAACTGAACTAGTAAGCGCCACTATCTTGTATTCTTATCGAGGCTTAAAGTGTTGTGCTTTATGCTTTTACTACCACACCTGTTGCACGCTCCGGGTTTTCATTCAACGGAAAGTGCTTATGCCTTTTGATTTTACCCGCCCGTCGGGATGGTTTTGGTTGTTGACGGCAGTGCTTTTGCTGCCGATTTCCCCACTGCTGGCCCAGATTCAACTCGCGCCGGTTTCGGGTGTTGTGCGGGCCAGTACTGGCGCTGTTGTCGAAGGCGCTGCTATCACGCTGCACCAAGCCTTGGATTCGGTGGCCGTGAAAACCGAGTTCAGCGACGCTGAAGGGCACTTCTCCCTCACCCCTACTCTGCCGGGGCGCTACCTGGTGTCGGGGGTGCAGTTAGGCTACGGCCGGATTTGGCTGGGGCCACTCGCAGTGTCAGATGCGGCCATCCCACTCCTCACGCTCACCCTCACAGCCAGCGCCCTACAACTCAAAGGGGTAACCGTGACCGGCCAGAAGCCCTTGTTCGAGCGGCTGCCCGACCGGACGGTAGTGAATGTGGAAAACAGTAGCTTATCGAGTGGCAACACGGTGCTGGATGTGCTAGGCCGGTCCCCCGGCGTAACCGTAGATGGCAGCGACAACCTAGCCCTACGCGGCAAACAGGGTTTGCTCGTACTGCTCGATGGCAAGCGGGTACCTCTGACGGGTGCCGAATTGGCTACACTGCTTCGCTCCTTGCCAGCCGAGCAAGTACGTAGTATTGAGCTTATTACCAACCCACCAGCTAAGTACGACGCGCAGGGCGGGGCGGGTATTATTGCTATCAACCTCAAGAAAGACCAGCGCCTGGGCACCAATGGCAGCGCCAACGCCAGCTACGGCCGGGGCCAGTACGGCAAGTTCACCGCGGGGGGAACACTCAATCACCGCAACCAGAAGCTAAATGTGTACGGCACCTATGCGTACACCGAGCGGAATGGCTTCGAGAACCTCGCCTTCATCCGAAATTATTTTCAGGAGGAACGCTTAACTGCCCGAAGTGACCAGTACAACCAGCGGCGCATGGATTTGGCGTCGCACACTTGGCGAACGGGTGTAGACTATACAGCCAGCAAACGCACTGTGCTTGGGGCGATGGTAAGCGGACTAGCCAGTCGTCTGACGACGGACGGCACCAACCGGTCGGCATTTTTCGACGCTACTGATACCCCAACGCGCCGGTATACCGCGCGCATGCTGAGTGAGGTTCGCACGCCCAATGTGGCCGGCAACCTAAGCTTCCGCCACACCTTCCGCCCTGACTCGGCGGGCGCCCCCGAGCTAACCGCCGACGCCGACATAGCCCGCTACGGCACCACACGGGACTTATCGTTGGCCACCACCGATCAACTACGGCAGCAAGCGCCGCGCTTGCTAACTGGCAACCAGGACGGCACACTCACTATTAAGTCGGTAAAGGCGGATTATGTGCGGCCGTTGCCGAATGGATTGCGCGCGGAGGCTGGCCTCAAAGCTAGTTGGGTGCGCTCCGACAACGACGTAGTATTCTTCAACACCATTGACAACGTGACTGCGCTGGACGTCAACCAGTCAAACGGCCTTCAATACTTGGAGAACATTAATGCCGCCTACACCACCCTGACGCATACCGGCCCCAAGCTGACGCTCTCAGCCGGCTTGCGAGCCGAGCAAACCAATACCACTATCCACCAGTCCATCGGCAGTGCTAGCTTCAGTCGGCGCTATTTGCAGTTCTTCCCCAGCCTGAGTTTGCGCCGCACCATTTCTGATACCCACGAAACCGGCTTTTCGCTTAGTCGCCGCCTCGACCGCCCCACCTACAACCAGCTCAATCCTTTCCGCTTCTACGTCGACCCCACTACTTACCAGGCCGGCAACCCTTACTTGCTGCCCCAAACCAGCTACAACGCCGAGCTGACGCACACCTACCACAAGGTTACTCTGGGGCTAAGCTATTCCTACACTGATAAGCCTATCGTTAAGGTGTATGAGTTTCCTGACAGCCTAGTGCGACGAACCGATGTCAATCTGCGCACCAGACACTACTATGCTTTTACGTTAACGGCTCCCCTCACCGTAGCTAAGTGGTGGCAGTTATACGCCGATGCCGAGCTGTTTTACATCTACTTCAACGGCACCTTTGAGAGTTCTGCCACGCTACCGGGCCGGGTCGGCGCTATTCTAAGTGCCAACAACTCGTTCACGTTGGGCAGAGGCTGGTCGGCCGATTTGAGCGGCAGCTACAACTCCCGGGAGCAGTACGGCTTTGAAGTTGTGCGTTCGTTTGGGCAAGTATCGGTGGGCGTGCAAAAAACGGTGCTGGCTGGCCGGGGCACGTTGCGGCTCAATGGCACCGACCTTCTGTACACCTTGCCTGAGCGCGTCACCTCCCGGTTTGAGGGACTTGCCGAAAACAAACGCACCTCCAAGGATACGCGGGTGGGAACCTTCTCGTTTGCCTACCGCTTCGGCAGCAACGAGGTAACCCCGGCCCGCAAACGCACCACCGGCGCCGAAGACGAAAACCGCCGAGCCGCTGGCCAGTAAGCGCCCCTCAAATCCCCTTCCCTATCCCGCTCCGGACTGTCTCGGAGCGGGATAGGGCTTTTTTAGCGCTACCCCACAACTGCATCCTGTTCACCTCGCGGTACTCGTAGTACAGATGCAACCAGCCGCTTTTTAGACTAGGTTGAAAGAGCGGCCTTGTTCGGCGAAGACGAGTACTACATAATCATGTGATAGTATTGGGCGGCATTATTATTTAGCTTCGTTTCCTTTTAATGGATTAGTGGATTAGCAGTATTGATTCACTCGGAGCGTGGCGCGGAGATAGGTGGGCAATTAGAGTTAGTTATTTCTCGAGATCTGGCAGCGTAATCGACCAAGATCTATCGTATCAAACTATTGTCGTTATGGGCTCTGAATCAACCGTGTGGTTTCAAACCTTCACGCACCAGCGCGGCCTACTAGCCGATATTATCGGGCAGCTGGAAGCCGGCGGTATTCAACTGGCCGCCTTGCACATGAACGACGTGCCCACCGGCGCGGGCATTATTTTTCTCGATCAGGAGTCAAAGCTCACCGAGGTGCAGGAAGCCATCGACGCCTTTAGTTTCTATTCTGATACCCGCATCATTGCGGTGTCGGTGGGGCGGCTGGCGAGTACGAGCACCTGGGGGTTGCTGCGCAGTGGCGTGGCCGAGGTATTCGCTTGGTTTGAAGTGGAAAAACCGGTGCAGATTGTGGCTTCGCGGCTTGCGTACTGGCGGGTGCTGGAAGAGAAAGTTACCGACTTGCAGCAGCGTCTGATAGGCCACAGCAAGTGCTGGATCAATACGCTCCGCCAACTCGTCGATATGTCGCTTTCCAACTGCCAGGTACTGATTATGGGGGAAAGCGGCACCGGCAAAGAATTAGTGGCTCAGGAAGTCCACCGCCTCGACCCCCGGCCCAGCAAGCGCGACTGCGTGGTAGTGGACTGCACGAATTTGATTCCGGGCTTGTCGGGCAGCGAATTGTTCGGGCACGAGAAAGGGGCCTTCACCAACGCCATCAGCACCCGCGACGGGGCCCTGGCCCTGGCCCACGAAGGCACGCTGTTTCTCGACGAGTTGGGCGAACTTCCCTTGCCCTTGCAAGCCGAGCTGCTGCGGGCGTTGCAAGAAGGCACCTACAAACGTGTGGGCAGCAATATGTGGCGGCAAGCCCGGTTTCGGCTGGTAAGCGCCACCAACCGCGACCTAGCCGAAGAAGTGCGTAAGGGCACGTTCCGCCAGGATTTGTACTACCGCATTTCCGGCTGGACCTGTCAGTTGCCCCCCTTGCGTGCCCGGAAAGAGGATATTGTGCCCTTGGCCGAGCACTTTTTTCGGCACCAACACCACATTCAGCAGCCCGTTGATAAGCAAGTGTATGATTTTCTGCTGCTGCGGGACTACCCCGGCAATGTGCGCGAACTGCAACAGCTCATCAACCGCATTGCCAACAAGCACTTAGGCGAAGGCCCCATCACCATCGGCGACATTCCGCGCTCCGACTGGCCCGACTTCGCCGGTTTCGGCAACAACAGCCCCGGCAGCCACGAGCTGGAAACCGGCGTCACGAGTCTGCTCTACCAAGGCCTGGGCCTCAAAGAAATCAAAGAACAGGTAACCGAAATAGCCAAGAAGGTGGCCATTTACCATGAAAACGGCAACCTGAAGCTAGCCGCCCACCGCCTAGGGTGCAGCGAAAGAATCCTGCAAATGCACCGGCGCGGGGGCGAGGTAGTGAACCTGTAAGACTAGGAAGTTGGGCAAGGACGAAGCGGTTAGGATCATTGAAGCCGCCGGCCCGTCCTGCTAACCGGAAATAGCGACCTTAAACAACTTCACTACTTCACCAATAGCCACGGGTCGCGCCACTCAGTGGGAACTTCGGCGGCTACGGCGATGCGGGGTGGGCGGGGTGGCGCGGCGCGGACTTCGCTGATAAGGCGCAGCAGATTGCCAGCCAACACCAGTTTAGCTTCTTTATCAGACAGGTGCAGGGCCGCTATTTTAGCTAGCTCGACGCCGGGGTGCAGCCAGGGGCCATCGGAGCCAAACAGGAACTTTTGGGGCCCGGCGCGGTCCAGGGCGCGTTGCAGAATGTCGAAGCGGCGGACGCCTGAGGTATCGGTGTAGATGTTGGGGAAGCGCACTAATTGGTCGATGAGGCCGGCCTGGGCCCGCCAATCGTCAGAGAAGCTGCCCAGGTGCGGAACGATGAAGTTGACGTCGGGGTACTGCTCGCCGAGCAACTCGACCACCGATATTTCGCCTACCACATCGTAGAGCACGGGCAGGCGAAAGGCCCGGGCCACGTCGCAGATTTCGCGGCTGATGCGGGCATCGTAGCGGTGACACTTGATACCAACGAACCCGTATTGCTGCACGGCGGTGCGCACCATCTCCAGCACCCGGCCCCGGTCGCGCTGCGCGTGCACGAAGGCAAACCCGTAGAACCGTTCCGGGTTTTGGTGCACCAGCTTCGCTACTTCGCGGTTGGCCACGGCGTAATCGGAATGGAAGGCCGCAAAGAGCACGGTTTTCTGAATGCCCGCTTCTTGGGCCCATTCGAGGTAGGAACCGAGCGGCGCATCCGTATCCCAGGGGCCGGTGAGGCCGTCGCCTTTGCCGGCGTGGCAGTGGCAGTCGATGACAAGCATAGCTCAGGACAATGAAGTAGTTGGAAACCGACCTAAACGGCGAAGAAAGGTTAAGCTCGTGCGGATGCCGCGCCAGAAATTAGGCAAATAAAGAAACTCGTCGGGGCCGTGTTTTCGGTCGTTGGGCAGGCCAAACCCCATCAGTACTGTCGGGATACCCAGGTGCTGCTCGAAGAGACTTACCACCGGAATGGTGCCGCCCGAGCGCTGAAGCACCGGAGCGCGCCCAAAACCTTCGGCATACGCCTGGGCGGCGGCTTGCATCACGGGGTGCGCCGGGTCCACGGTGTAAGGCGGGGCGTGCAGCTGGCTCCGAAGGGTGGCCTGCACTTGCGGCGGTGTAAGGCGCTGCACGTAGGCGCGCAGTTGCCGCTCCACTTCGTGCGGGTCTTGGCCTGGTGCCAGCCGGAAACTCAGCTTGGCACTGGCTTGCGGCGGCACCACCGACTTCACCCCCTCGCCTTGGTAGCCGCCACTCAGGCCCGTAATGCTGAGCGAAGGCCGCAGCGTCGTGCGCTCGTAGAGGCTGTACCCCGGCTCGCCCCAACCCTGCCCTACCTGCGCCTCGCGCAGCAGTTGTGCATCGGGCGGGCCATGCCGATGCAGGTAGGCGCGCTCAGCCACGGATGCTGGCAGCACCGCATCATAGAAACCAGGAATAGCCACGCGGCCGTCGGCATCGTGCAGGGCCGCTAGCATTTCGCTTAGGGCCTGCAAGGGGTTGAGCACCGCTCCCCCAAATATGCCGGAATGCAGTTCTGCCTGGGGTCCTTGCACAGTCAATTCGGCGGCCAATGACCCGCGCAAGCCATACGTGAGCGAGGGCTGCTCAACTGAAATCAGGTTGGTATCCGATAGCACGGCCCAGTCGGCGCGCAGTAGGCGGCGGTGCTGGCGCACGAAAGCGCCGAGGTTGGGACTGCCGATTTCCTCTTCGCCTTCCAGCAGCAGCTTCACGTTCAGCGGCAACGGCTGGCCACCAGCCAGCAGTAGTTGTAAGGCTTTGACGTGGGTGAAGAGTTGGCCTTTATCGTCGGAAGCGCCGCGGCCGTAAAGCTTGTTGCCGCGGACGAGCCCCCCGAAGGGCGGCACCGTCCAGGCTGCCACGGGTGCCACGGGCTGCACGTCGTAGTGACCGTAGACGAGCAACGTGGGTTTGTGCGGCCCCACCAGCTTTTCCGCGTAGACCACGGGGTGGCGCGGCGTCTCGAACACCCGAACTCCATCGAGCCCTATCCCCCGCAAATGATCCGCCAGCCACATAGCACAGGCCCGCACCGCGCCAGCGTACTGCGGCTCGGTGCTGATGCTGGGAAAGCCGACGAGCTGTTGCAGCTCCGCCAAGGCCTGGTGCTGCCACTTGGGCCGAGGGGGCGCCTTGGGATGAAGGATGCGCGGCATGAGTTGGCAAGGTGAAATAGCTGAGTTACGAGTGATTATGCCGCCTAAGGTTGAAGGGCTTGCGCCCCTTTTAGGCTGGCGCAGAAAGAAGTATGTCGTTTGACACCACCTTCATGGCAACCAAGAAAATCTAACTTCCAGCCTTCGTTAGAACACGCTTTCCAACTCCTGAACCAACAGCTCCAACTCCTTGCCGTACACCCTAAAGTTGGTATTTGGAAACTGCTTCTTGGCGGCCTGCGTGAATTCTGTAGCCTTACTCCGAATCAAAGCGGGACTTAATGCGGCAATACACTTCCTGCTTTCTTCCGCATGAAACTTGTTCCACTGCTGCGTGATGAAAGCATGCACCGGTGCGGGTAAGGCTTGCAAGTTTTTTTGATTGGGGTTGTTGCGCAGCGTAGGGTCGAGGTGGGCAAATTGCAGGGGCACCCGGTGGTTGATTTCGATTTTGGGCAATACTATTTTTCTATGGGCTTGCCTGGCCTTGTTGATGGCGGCTTGGTGCAAGGCCGCTATCCGTCCGGTTGACTGCGTTCGTGCTTTTGACCGGGCGGTGCTTTTGCTCATCATATAATCCATCTCGGCCACCAGCTCATTTAGATAGTTGAAAGGCTCGGTGGGGGTTGGCCGCGTTTGCGTAGCGTACGAGTACCGATCAGTTGGTGGCGCGCCCATAGTGCACCCGCAACGGGTCGCTGATGCTAGTGGCTGGTTGATTATCAGCCGCAACTTGCGGCCTAGGTTCCAGCGCTTTACAAATTGGTTTAAGATCTGCTGGCACTCGTTGCAGGGCGGCTGGTCGACAACCAGTAGCAGGCTTTTCACCCGAAGTGGAAAGCTGGGAAAAGCGGCTGTCTGCCGGTTGAACCAGCGAATAAGTTGCCGCTCGGGCGAGGTACCGCCCGGCCCTGGGCGCAAGGGCACCCGCACAACTCGCCCGAAGGTGGTATAGATCGTGGCCCGCGGCCCGCTGGAAGTCAACATCGTGCTCATGGCAAAGAAGAAGTGGAAGTAAAAGAAAGCCAATCGAGGCCGCGAGCCGCCGCTTTCAGGCAGTGAACCGCCCGGTTGATATCGGCGGCAGAATGGTCGGCGCGGAGGCAGAAGGCCACTTGCGGCACGGCGGGCCGGCGCTCATCGGCCAAGAGCAACGCCCGAATGCCTTCCTGCCGGAGTTGCTGATACAAGCTCAGCGCAGCCGTAGCCCGGGGCAGCCGCAACTTTTGCACCGGAAATATTCCTCCCTGCGGTTGAATGCCAACAGCCGTCAGCTCCCGCCGAAACTGCGCAATGCGTTGCCAAAGCTGCTGCCGACTGGTGTCGCCGTGGCGGGCGTCGTGGCGCAGCGCATCCCGGGTGGCCCAGGCGTGCGGAACCGAGACTTGGCTGGTGTGCACCCGCACCTCACTGCACCGCTCGAAGCGGGCTAGCTGGGCGCGGCTACCCGCTAGCACAGCCACCGGCACGCCTAATCCTTTGGCCAACGAAGTGATGGTGATGATTTTGGGACTTTGCACGCCAACAAATGGCAAGCTTCCACCCCCGCCGTAGCCCAGCGGTAGGCGGGCATCGGCACCGGCCCCTAGCACACCAAAGGCCTGGGTGTCGTCTAGCAGCAGCACGCCGTCGGGGTACGGTTCGAGCAGGGTTAGGTAGTGAGTTAGCGGGGCGGGGCGGGCGGCGGTTAGGTTCCAGCCATCGGTTACCAGCCAAGGCGTTTTGCCTTGCTGGCCGTAGATGTGCAGCAAGCGGGCTAGGCGGGGCAGATTGTCGGGGCAGAACGGCACCACGGGCAACCCCCGTAGGCTGGCGCGGGCACTGCCCCACTGCCCGACCGGGTACATAGTCTTCTCGATAAAAACCACGGTTGAGGTCGGCGGCAGGCGGAATATATCCCAGAACAAATGCAGCGTGGATGGCGCCAGCAGGCCCGTTTCCAGGCCCTGCCGCTGGGCCACTTCCCGCGCCACGTTGCGCTGCCAAGCAAGTTCATGCAACGCCGCTGGCTTGCCCAACGTGAGCGGCAAGCCAGCGGGAAACGTCACGGTCCTAGCCCCTAAGTACAGGGCCGAGGTGAAATCCACTGCCTACTCCGAATACCCGCTGCGGCGGGGCAGGGGCACGCGGCCTGGCAGGGGCTGCCCGATGCTGGGCGCCGGCAACGGACCATTTAACAGCCGGCTGCGTTGCTGTTGCTGCATGGCCGTTTGCCGCTCAATAAGCTGCGCGGGTTGCAGATACCGTTCGTCGTTATCGGGCAGGTTCAGGCGGGCATCCACAATGTCGGAAGCCAAGTCAACCCCCGTTACGGCTTTGTAGGCGTGCACGTAGCGCTGAATTTCAGAGCGCCAGTAGTGCGCCCAGTTAGCCGCGTTTGTGGCCCCGATGGTGGGGTCGTTCCAGGAGCCGTACCGAATCGAGAGCAACAACTGTTCGCCGAACGTGCCCAAGTCGCGGAAGTGGGTGATGTTGGTGGGGTTCCAGCCTTGCAGCTGCTTCATGTTGTCGACGCGGTCCATCCAGGGCTCGGAATAAGGCACCATGATGCGGCCACCCAAAAACTCACGCATTTCGGGCCGAGCCAGCAGCCACTGCTGGGCTAGCATTTCGGATCGGGCCGCCCAGGGCAGGTCGCCGTACTGGTTGTGGGCTCCTTCCGCCAACGTCAGGTGAACCTCCCGTAAGTGGTTGAGTAGCGGGAAGCCGTCGGGGATGACGGTTGTGAAATTGGCTTGCTGGAAAAACTCCACCGCCGCCCGTAGCAGACTATGAAAGCCTAGCAGGAAATTGGAGCGGTGCTCGGCCACCGGAATATGCTGCACCGCGTTGCCAATAAGCGAGATGCCGTACTCGTATTGATATTCCAGGTTGCGGCGGTTGATGGGCAGTCGGTTACGCTCGTCCTCGATATACCCCCACAGCAAGTTGTTGAGCGGGCGTAGCGGGTCGACGGCTAAACCGGCGAGCGGATCTTGGCCGCGACCATTGCGCCGCACGTTTTGGAAGCGCAGACTAATAGCATTCATGGTTTGCACCAAGCCCCCTTCTTCGTGCCAGTACGACCAGATCAGCTCCATCAGGGGCGGCGCTTGCAGCTTCGATTTAAGAATGCCGTAGCACGCGTCCTCGCCGAAGCCCGGTATTTCCCCGTCGTTCTTCAGCGGTACTTCCGACAGCTTTTCCCGAATTACCTTGAAGTATGGCAACACCAACACCTTGCCTTCCTCGTTTTCAAGCTGCTCCAGGTAATCCTGCTTCAGGTCGTAGGCACTGCGATGCCCCCCGCTACGGCGCCGAGATTCTTCCTGAGAAGTGCCCCGGTCGAAGAATTGGTCGGTTCGGGAAGGTTTTCTAGCCTCTAAGCGGTTAGTGGTACTGTTCACGGGCAACCTGCGGGGAGCGGGCGTAGTAGCCTGGATGGTGGGGTCAATGGCCAGGCCCGCTTCCTGCATCAAGTAAAACTCGGTGGCATACTTGAGCATGCTGTACGAAGCAACCCGGCTGAAGGGCAGGTGGCGCTGCGCCGCGTAATTGCGCGCGTCCAAAGTTTGCAAGTCGGTTTCCTTGGAGCACATCACCCGATCAATAAAGGCGCGGTACTCACTAAAATTGATGGTACGGTTCCGAATCAGCGTCCACAGGGGTTGGTCGGTGGTGGGTTCCCGCTTGGCTTCGTACATCGACACCTTCACCGGCTGGGCGTCGCTTTCTTCGAGCACCCGCAGCCGTGCCGGCGGGGTAAAATCGAGTCGGCCTATGTCGTTGTTATTGCTGACTTCCACCCAGTTTTTACCGTCGATTTGTCTAATGGTGATACCATCGTTTTTGTTAGCAATAAAGCCCCCGATAGTGTAGGTTCCCTCTTCGTCCCAGCCCTCAACTTCCCAAGAGATGGCTGCCGTCTGATTGCTCTGTAGTGGCACTATCCCACTGGTAAAAAGGGTAACCTGCCGAAACAGGTTGTGGGTTTGATACTCTTCTAGCAGCTCTATTTTGAGTGCAGGCTTGCCAGCTTGTTGCAAAATCTTGCAGCTGTACTTGAACACCCCAAAATCTTCATCTTTCGAGATGTTATCGAAAATAAGGAAGATGTATTTGTCGTGTAGCAGACCCTCCATTTTTTCGTCGTTGTTCTCCGGGCTCAGCGTTAAAGTCAGCGCCGAGTTATTGCCCAGGTATACCTGGTCAGCATCAATTGTTAAGTCGCGGTTCATGGATTCAGGTAGTTGAAAGTTGGAAATGAGAGCCATTGGCCGACAGTTGGGCTTTGGCTGGTGGTTTCGGCATTGGCCCGGCCACGCAGTAGTTGCGGGCTCGGTTCAGGGCCCAGCGGGTAAGCAGGCGCGTAAGCACCTCGGACTCTTCGTCGGCCGTAATTTTGCCGTCGGCCTTGGCTTGCCCAACCACGGCAAACACCAGGGAGGGCGCGCTGCTCTCGCGCAGCGCCGGCCGGGCCTGCCATTCCCGAAACAGGGCCTGCAAGTGCGCTGGCTGCCGCTCGGCCGCCGGAAACAGATCGGCCAAGGGCTGCCCACCCAGCGTGGGCGAGCGGTGGTTGAGCACCAGGTGCGCAAAGTCCGGCAGCAGGTTTAGTAGTTGGTTGATGAGTTGCTGCTTGCTGGCCGGCAGCCCCTTGATAGGATAAAGCGCCAACCATTGCTGCGTGAGGGCCGCCCACTGCGGGTGTGGATACAGCGCCTCCCCCAGCGCAATGCTCAGGCGCACCCGAATCCAGGGAAACGGATGCGGCCCGTCGGTACCAATGCGGAAAACGAAGTAGCTGGGCAAGCTCACCACGCTCATCAGCCCGTAAGTGGCCCCAATGCCCAGGTGCCCCAGCGCCCAGAAGTCCGAGAGGATTTCGTTTAGCCAGCGGCTCAGTAGCTGCCAGCCTAGTTTGGCTGGCCCGCCCGCCGCCACCCGCTGGTCGATTTCCGCCCGAATGGTGGTGGTTAAGTCCAACAGTTCCGAACCCTGGTGGCCCACCTCGTGGATGAGCGACGAGGCAATGCCGCTGCCTACCATCCGTTCCCGCGGAATTTGAATAACGCCCACCGGGTTGTCGTCGCCGCCCGGCAGGCGGGTGCGGGCCCGGCGGATGGCGGCCCCGTGGCCACGCTCCAGAAAGCAAATCAGCGGGGGGGGGTCGTAGTGGTTGCCGGGCAGGCGCAGAGCGTCTTCGGCCAGCACATCGAGGCCGGCCAGCCAAATGCCCGTGCCATGCTCGCCCCGCTGGCTGAGTACGTCGGCGAAGATGTCGAACTGGTCGAGCAGACTGTTGAAGCGCAGCTTAAGCAGCACGTAGCGCGCTTGCGCCTTCTCGGCATTTACTGCCTGGCTTTCGGGACTGCGCACCCACTCGATGAATGTTTTCAGCTTGCGGCGCAAGTCGAAGGCAATGCGGGCCAAGTGGTTATTGATGGCCGCTTGGGCCGGCGCCGATATGGCGGCCGCCAGCACCATCGGAGTGCTAAGCGTGAACGAACGCACGGTTTGCAGCCGGTTCAGCAGGGCCAGCGCCTCATTAACCAGAAATTGAGTGTCGGCGGCGCGGCGCATCACTTAGAGCTGAATAACGAGCGTGCGGCCCCGGCGCGTCCAGGTGCCCTGCGCAATAGGCGGGTTGCCATAACCGCTGTCGTCGCTGTCCTGCCCGAAGCCGTTTTGGTCGGCACTGGCATCGTAGCCGTTGGGCTCTGGTTGCGCGTAGCCGTTGGCTGCGTAGCCCAAACGCGGTCCGCCATAGCGGCCCCGGCGAGAAGCCCGCTGCCGCAACAGCCCTGGCGCGTGCTGGCGGGCCGCCTGCCCCAGTGCCGTGCGAATAGCCAACCGGGGGGGCGTGCTAGGCCGCCGGCGCTGTAGGTTGGCCGCCCGGCTAACGGCCGAGTTGGCAAACCGCACATAGGCGCGGGCCATTTCAAATTCCTGGTCTTCCGGGCTGAGGCCTTCCAACTCCAACTCGAACAGGTTGCTGGCCGCCGCCCCCAGCTTGTTGCCCACCATGCCACCCAGCGGTCCGCCCACCAGACTACCTAGCGCGCCGCCGGCAATGGGCAGCGCCTTCTTGGCTACGGTTTTCAGAATACCACCCAAGCCTTTGCCGATGGGGGAGCGGGCGAAGTTGCCGATGGCCTTGCCGGCGCCCTTAATCAACTTGCCTAGAAACATGTTCAGCTCCTGCTCGTTGCTGACTTCGAGTAGTTCGTGGGCCAACTCCATTTCCTGGGTTTCGTTGAGCTCCATTTCCCCATTCATTTCGAAGGTTTCGCCGTTGGCTTCCATTTCGCCCATAAACTCGGGGTTGAACTCATAGGTCTCGTTGGAACCGCCATACTCCTGCTGCTCCTGGCCAAGGGCCGACTCAAATTCCTGCGCAAATTCGTTGTTGTACATGGTTGACAATGGTTAAGAGAATGAGATGAGATGATTAAGGGTAGCGGCGTCAGTTCACAGCAGCGAGGCCGTAAGACGCGGGGCGTTGAGGCTGCCGGACGGAGGGCGCTGCCGCCGCTCAGCGAGCTAAGCGTTGTAGAGCACAATAGCATTGCCGCGCCGTGCCCAAGTACCGGTGGAAGCGCGACGCCCGTTTTTGTTGGCGGGCGCCGAAACCGGTTTCGCAGTAGCAGTGGGCGCCAGCAAACCCGGCGCATGTTGGGAAGCGGAAGCGCTGAGCACCTGCTTGCCGAGCTGACCAAGGCTGAGGTTCGGGTTATGGCGCACAGCCTGGTTGGCGCGGCGGGTTACGTCGGTGGCGAAGCGCACGAAGGATTGGGCTATTTCCAGCTCTTGGTTTTCAGGGCTTAAGGCTTCAAGCTCCAGGTTGAAGATGCGTTGGGCATTACCCGCCAACCAGTCGCCGGCCTGGGTGCCCGCCCAGCTACCCGCTTTCTGACCGGCCCAGCTGCCCGCTTTCTGGCCCGCCCAGTTGCCGGCCTTCGCGCCTACCGTGCCAAAGCGCTTTCCAATAGCCGAGCCCACTTTGCCTCCTAGCGCACCGCCGGCCTGGCCGCCGTACTGGCCGGCCAGCTGGGGCAAGGTTTTCTTGCCGAAATCAACGAGGTACTGGCCCACGGCCTTGCCAGTAGGAGAAGTAACAAACCGCGAAGCGGCTCCTTGCACCGCTCCCGCCGCCTTGCTCATCAGAGCTCCCAGAAACTGGTTTAGCTCCTGCTCGTTGCTAACTTCCAGGAGTTGGTAAGCCATTTCCAACTCTAAGTTTTCGCTTTGGCTGGCGCCGTACTCCTGGCTGTACTCCTGCCCAAACTCGCCGCTGAATTCTTGCCCGAATTCCTGTCCGAACTCTTGGCCGTATTCCATCTCCTGGCCGTACTCGCCCTGGGAGCCGTACTCGTAGCTGTTCTCGAATTCTGCGGCCACTGGGCCAGATTCCATTTCCTGTAGGGTTCTATCAATGTTGTGCATGACCGACAACTGGTTAGGGTGAAAAAGAAGTGCTTCCTCTCTTTTTTCAAACCCGGTGCCAGCTTGGCCAAGGCCGTTTCCAGCCAATAGAGGCAGGTACCTCCGAAACTCGTTTCGCTAGGCCCACTTTTGCCCGGCAATCGGCGAAAACCGTTTCGCCTTCCGCGGGCCTGCTGGCCCGCGTGATAGCTGCGTGTGAGTTCGTAGCTACCAAGGAGCTGCGGGGAAAGCTATAAGCCACTTATTGCTTTTCTGCCCGAGCGAAATGCTTCAGCAAGCACACGCCAGATCAAGCAGGACTAGCTAGGTGCCTTCCCTACATCCACTCCAAGCTTATCCCGAAATCCTAGAGTTGGTTTTGCTTTATTGAGCGCTTGGTTGTTGGTTTCGCGCTGAAAGCAGGACCTTCGTGCCGCCTTTATTTCTCGTGTATTCTGTGGCTAATTCATATTTCCAGTTCAAGCAATTCCGGGTGGAGCAGGCGCACTGCGCTATGAAAGTGAGTACTGATGCCTGCGTATTGGGCGCCGCGGCCGACGTAGCAGGCGCCCGCCGCATTCTGGACGTCGGTACCGGTAGCGGCTTGCTTGCCCTGATGGTCGCCCAGCGCAACGCCACGGCCTGTATCGACGCAGTGGAACTCGACGAATCTGCCGCCATGCAAGCGCAAACCAACTTCGCCGAGAGTCCTTGGGCGAACCGGCTCACGCTTCATGCGCAGGCCTTGGCAGCCTTTGCCGCTACCCAACCCGCTCTCTTCGACCACATTCTTTGCAATCCGCCCTTCTTTCGGCACTCCCTGCGCCCACCAGACGCGCGCCGCGCCACTGCCCGCCACACCGCCCCCGACACCTTGTCTTTCGCGGAGCTAGCCCGTTTCGCCACCAATTTTTTGACACCCGAAGGGCGCCTAACGGTGCTGCTCCCGCCGCTTGAAATGCAGCACTTCGAGCTAGAAGCCACGCGGGCAGCTTTGTTCCCCCGCACCCGCCTCGTGGTCCGGCACCGGACGGGCAGCAAGCCGCTGCGCCACATTACCACCTTCAGCAGACAGCCGCAGCCCGTGTTGCAACGGGAACTATTGGTAACGGAAGGCGAAGAATATTCCGCGGCGTTCAAAACACTGCTCGGGCC
>NZ_CAXTBM010000085.1:0-18568 GCF_964242765.1 uncultured Hymenobacter sp. | reverse complement strand
GCAGTAGCATACAGGTTGTTACACAAGCAGAAAGCCGATTCCCAGATCAAGGAATCGGCTTTCTGCTTGTTGGCGAATGTAGTTTTACCTTTTTAGCTAGCACCAACCGTTGCTGCCGGAACCGAGCGTAAGATTAATTGCACAGCCGCCGGTAAATCCTTCACCCGGGGTTGATACTCCACTTCTTCTTCGCCGACCAGAATGCTGCGCACGCCCGCTTTCCGGCCCGCTTCCATGTCCCGGTACCGGTCCCCAACCATCCAGCACTGCGCGGGGTCGAGGTGGAAACGGGCAATACCTTTCTCTAGCATCAGCGAATCGGGTTTGCGCAGCAGCGACTCCGAGACGCTCGGATGGGCCGGCGCAAAATAGAGGGCATCGAGCAGGTGGCCGCAAGCAGCTTGCAGTTTGGCGTGGCAAGCTTGCACGTCGGCGGCGGTGTAGAGCCCTTTGGCAATGCCCGCTTGGTTGGTGACAACGATTAGGTAATAACCCGCCTGCTTAAGCTGCGCCAAACTTTCGGGCACTCCTTCCATGACGATAAATTTGTCTGGCTCCCACACATAGTCGCCGATTTCAGTGTTGAGGACTCCGTCTCGGTCCAGGAATACGGCTTTGTTGGTAGCAGGCATGGTGGTGAGTTGGTAACACACTGAAATTCGTTGTAGACAAAGCGCGAATTTCAGTGTTTTCTTTGTTCTGTGAAGTGAAGTCTCCCTTCAGAACCATATGTGGAGCAGCTTTGCAGCCGGTGCCACCGGCGCGGTCCTATTCACAGTTTCATCCCCTTAGCTCTTCACCCTATGACCATAGCTATCCTGGGCGGCGGTATTTCGGGCCTTACGTTGGCATGGCAGCTTCAGAAAGCCGGCATTGCTTACGACTTATTCGAAGCCGAAGCTACGCCGGGTGGCTCTTTAGGCTCGGTGCGGCACCAGGATGGCTACCTGCTCGAAATCGGCCCCAACTCGCTGCAATTGAGTGATGAGCTATTGGAACTGATAACCGAGCTAGGTTTGACCAACGAAATTCAGGATGCGGCCGAGGTGAGCAAGCACCGATATGTGCTGCGCAATGGCCGCTACCAGCAGTTGCCTAGCTCGCCGCCCGCCTTGCTCGCCAACGGCTTTTTCAGCTGGAAAGCCAAATTCAGCATCCTACGCGAGTTGAACCGCCCCGCTGCCCCACTCGACCCCAACGAAACGGTAGACGCTTTTTTTCGCCGCCGTTTCGGCCCTGAGATTGTAAACTACGCCGTCAACCCGTTTATCTCGGGCATTTATGCCGGCGACCCGGCGCAGTTGCTGGTCCACAAGACGTTTAGCAAAGTAGCGGCCCTGGAACAACAGTACGGCTCGGTGCTGCGCGGCTTAGCCAAAACCGGGAGCACCGCCGGCCGCCGCCGCATCATTACGCTGCGCAACGGCATCCAACACCTTACCGACACGCTGGCCGCTCGCCTCACCCACCGTCATCCAAGCCAGCGGGTGCTGGCCCTACACCGCACCGCCGACGGTCGCTACCAGATACAGACCTCGGCAGGCATTGGCGGCTTTGCCTACGACGCGGTAGTACTGTCGGTTCCGGCTTTTGCTGCTGCCCCTTTGCTACAACCGCACTTTCCGGAAGCGGCGGCGGCGCTGGCGGCGGTGCAGTATCCGCCCATGGCGGCCGTGTACACCGCCTACCGCCGCGAGGATGTTGGCCATCCGCTCAACGGATTTGGGGCGCTCAACCCCAAAGTGGAACGGCCTTACGCCGCGGGTAGCATCTGGACTAGCTCTATCTACCCCAACCGGGTACCGGCGGGGCAGGTGCTGTTTACCACGTTTGTGGGCGGCTCGCAGTACGAAGAGCACGCCCTGCAACCGGAGGCCACTCAAAAAGCGGCTGTGCATGAAGAGCTGAGTCGTTTCTACGCCATCAAAGCGGCCCAGCCCCTTTGGCAGCACCGGTACCTGTGGAAAAAGGCCATTCCGCAGTACGACCAGCACATTGTTGCCGCCCACGCCACCACCGACGCCCTGCAAGCCCATGGTATCTGGAGCGTGGCCAACTGGCGCGGCGGCGTCGGTGTCCCCGACTGTATCCGCCACGCGCGTACTATTGCAGAGCAGCTTATAGCGGTTAGCAAGCAGCCGAAGCAGCCGTTGCCGTCAGCCTAAAACTCCACATCCTCTAGGCTAGAGGGTGCTTTCAACAACTTAGTTGTCGTTGGCACTCTCTGGCCTAGAGGATGTAAGGTTTTTAGTGAAACTTTTACTTCGCCTTGCGGATGTAGATGTTGCCGTGTAGGGTTTTCATCATGATTTCGGCGCCGCCACCGTTGATTTTACCGTAGGTCCAGTCGTCGATGCTCACGCGGTACATGCCGCCTTGGTTGGTCCGGGTTACTTTGGTTGGGCTTTTCTCCGTCACCAAGTCGAAGTCGGAATAGATTTCGCCGTGGTCTGATTTCAACTTCAGCGCTGCTTTCGAACTGCTTGGCAGTGAAACATCGACTTGCCCGTTTACGGTGGAAAAGGCCATGGGCGCGCCGGCCGTTACGTTTTTGAAGGTAGCTTTTATCGGGCCGTTCACGGTGTTGGCCACGGCTGAGCCGGACACTTGGTTTAACTGGATTGCGCCGTTGACGTTGCTGACTTCCAATTCGCCCGCCACGTTTTCAACCGTGATGTCGCCGTTTTGCACCGTGCCTACCTGCAACGAAAACCGCTGAGGTACTTTGATCACCAAATCAATAGGGTTCTTCCAGGAGTTGGTTTTAATGGAAACCTCATTGTTGTTTTCATCGGCGGTAAGGTCGAAGCTGTTGCTGGTTTCTATGCGTTTCATGCCCGCTGCGGCCGCTGGGGCACTCCGGCCCGATTGGCGGCCGGTGCGAGAAGTGGCATCAATTACCACGTCTTTGCCGTTGTAGCCCACCACGGTAATCGAGCCGCCGACCAGTCTCACGCTCACCAAACCTGGTTTGCCGGGGTTGCTAAGGGCTACAACAAGCTGTTCTTTGGTGGTAGTTTGAGCCGTTGCTGGCAGAGAGGCGCCGAACAGCACGCTTAGGCAAACGGTTTTTATAACGTTGCGCAAAGTGATTGATCTATAAGAGGACGTGTTCATTTCTGTTGCTGTTTGATGGTTACGCTGCCGTTGAGGGTTTCGAAGCGAAAATCTTTGCCGCCCTTTCCTATTCGCACGACTGTATCCTTGGTGAGTTTGTATTGGGTGCCGCTACCGGCGCTTTGTTTGTTTTGGGTGACTTGCACGGGCAGGGTTTCCGCGTTAGGGAAGTCGGTATACAGCTCGCCGTGCATGGCCTTGAAGTGGATATCCGCCGACAAATCCGCCGGGTATGTCACCTTGATTTGCCCGTTGATGGTGTTATAGGACGACGGGCCGGGTGGGTTGGCCGCGTACGTGGCTTCCAGGTTGCCGTTGATGGTGCGGGCTTTGGTGGTGCCTTTGATGTTTCGCAGAGTTACAGCTCCGTTTATATTGTAGGCGTTCATCTTGCCCGTCACGTCCTGCACCAGCACGGCACCATTGTTAATGGTCGATACGTGCAAGTTCATTTGGTAGGGCACCTTCACCACGTAATCGAAGGTATAGCGGTACTCGATGTCCTGGTGGTTGATGTTCTGGTTGCGTCGCGGCCGCGAATCGAACGGCGCTTTCATGTAGGCCACTATGCTGTCGTTGCGCTGAATGAAGTCGAGTTGCGCTTCCTTCTTGCCTACTTCCAGCGTTTGGGCGTCATCGGCCCGGATGGTTTTCGTGACTTCAATCACCAATTTGTTGCCGGCGTAGCCTTGCACGCTCACGGCTCCGTCGATGTTGTACAGGGCAAACGTGTTGCGCCCGGCATCGGTAGTCAGCGCAAATTCTTTGCTGATTTGCTCTTTGAACTCACTTTTTTGGGCCCACAGCTGGCCGCTAGACAACAATACGAGCAGCCCGATCAGGCCGGGGATGATGGAGCGTTTCATGGTAGGTTTTGGGAGTTGAAGTGGATGATTTGGTAGGCTGCCCGTCCGACAATGACTTCAGGCTTTCCTGGATTTTGCTTTTCACCGCCTCGTTCAGGTCGGGTTGGGCCAGCAGGCGGCGCAAGGGCTGCACCGAGCGTTTCTCTTGCAGCTGCACCATCACGTCGGCCAGCGCCGACTGCACCAGCGGCGACTCTTGTTGCGGCAGGGCCTGCACTAGTCCCAGCCGGACGGCAGGGTCGTAGGCTAGGGCCGCCAAGGCTTCCAGCGTGGCAAGGCGCACGTTCACGTTCTCGTCGTGGTTTAGCGTGCTTAGGAGCGCCTCTACCACTCTGGGGTTGGCACTGCTTAGCTCTTTGGTGTAGCTCACGGCTCGGAGGCGCTCCGTAGCCGACGGGTTTTCGATGAGCGTGAGCAGCATCACCTGCTGCATCTTCTCTACTTGCTTGCTCAGCGAAGCAAGTTGCTGCTGGTCGGGGCTCGTGGACCCCGCATTGCGGCTAGTGAGCCACCATCCAGCCGCTAGCCCCACTCCTACTAAGCAGAGGCTGTAAGCCAGCTGCACCACGGGCCGCGGTATTACTAGCGCCTGCAACCACTGCCGCAGACCAGTCAACGAGAATTTCGAAGCAGCCGCTTGTTCTTCCTTATAAGATGCCAGCATCGAATAGAAAGCTGGACGCATATTTTCGCTTGGCTCTGGCACCCGTACGCTGCCGAGCGTGTGCCACATTTGCTGCATGGTTTCAAGCTCCTCCTGGCACGCCGGGCAATGCGCCAGGTGTGCCCGTAAGGCGTCCTGTTCCGCCGCGGGTAGCTGCTGGTTCAGGTAGTCGATCAACTTATTTTCAGCTTGTTCGCAATTCATGACCGTCCCTTCAATTTTCAATTCGCAGGTATATTTTCTTTAGCTCGTTCATGGCCCGGTGCACGCGGACTTTCACGGCGCCTTCGCTGGTGTTCAGCACGCGGGCTATTTCCTCGTATTTCAACTCTTGAAAGCGGCTCAGCACCAACACCTCACGGTTTTCGGGGCTGAGCTTCTCCAAGGCGCGGTGCAGGGTAGCTACTTCCTGCTCCTTTTGCAGCCGCTCATCGGCGCGGGCGCCGCCGCTGATTTGTTCGGCTAGGTCGGCTACGTCGGTGTGGCGGGTAGCGTGTTGGTTTTTCTTGACGTGGTCGGCCAGTACGTTGCGGGCCAAGTGATACATCCAAGACCGAAACTCGCCTTCCCCCGTGTAGGTATGGCGGTACTTGAGCATGCGGTAAAACACGTTCTGCACCAGGTCTTCGCTGGCGTCGGCACGCCCGAGCATGTGGTAGAGAAAACCGAACAGCTTGCGATGGTAGCGCTCGAAGAGCAAGCCCATCCGGTCAGTCTCCCCGGCCTTCACCCGGAGCATAAGCGCGTTGTCTGATAGCGAATCCAACCCGATGGGAGTGAGTTTTTTGAGGTATTTGATTGTGGACACCGCCCCAACTTGGGAAGGTTACAACAAAGCCACAATTAATTTTTCCGAGTTGAATTGCAGTTTGCAGCCCGCGTAGGCTACTAGCACTTTCGCAGCCCGCTAAGCGGGAACTGGTTGACTTCATCTTGCCTGAAGAAGCTCCCGCCTGCTTCTCTCTTTTTGCACGTAATATCTCACTGAAATTGCAACTTGAGTTGCTTGCTGGTGTATCAGTAAGAGAGGCGGAAACTATCCGCGGCCCAATCTACTTTTACCTTAGTTGCCTGAGTGCCCGCAGTATAAGTTAGAGCTCGTCGCTATACCTCCTTGCAAAGTCTGCCTTCTTGTATTCGTACTCATATCTAACTTATATCTTTGGCCAATGAATGATGGGCTCGTCTTGATTCCAACCTATAATGAGCGAGAAAATGTAGAGTTGATTCTCCGCAAGGTCTTCTCATTGGCCAAGACATTCGACGTGCTTATCATCGATGATAGTTCGCCGGATGGCACGGCCGCCATTGTGCGGGGCCTGACGGCAGAATTTCCAAATCGGTTGTTTCTGGAGGAACGCAAAGGCAAGCTGGGTCTGGGCACGGCGTACATTCATGGCTTCAACTGGGCCTTGGCACGCGGCTATCAGTACATCTTCGAGATGGACGCCGACTTCTCCCACAACCCCGACGACTTGGTGCGCCTCTACGATGCCTGCGCCCACCAAGGCTACGACCTCGCCATTGGCTCCCGCTACATCCAGGGCGTCAACGTCGTGAACTGGCCCATCGACCGGGTACTGATGTCGTGGTTTGCTTCGGCCTACGTGCGCCTCATTACCGGCATGCCCATCATGGATGCCACCGCCGGCTTCAAGTGTTACACAGCCCGCGTCCTGCGCACCATCCAGCTCGACCGAATTCATTTCGTAGGGTACGCCTTTCAGATCGAGATGAAATGGCTGGCTTATAAGTACGGTTTCCGCATCAAAGAAGTCCCGATCATCTTCACTGACCGCACCCGCGGCACCTCCAAAATGAGCAAAGGCATTTTTAAGGAGGCGTTTTGGGGAGTTGTTAAGATGAAAGTGGATAGCTGGTTCCGCCGCTTTCAGCCGGTTCAGCCCAACAACCCGGTTTCCGCTACCGTCGCAACCTCGACGCCGGAAACCCGGTAAAGCCATTAGTGCCAAGGTAGCCCGCTTGCGCTTCGCGGGTTAAGTGTATCTTGCCATTGTCGCATGGAAAACACTCCTCTCTTCTGGGTAGGCTTCAACGCCTTCGTGCTGGCGATGCTCCTGCTCGATTTGCTGGTATTCAACCGTAAAGCGCACGTCGTGAAGATGCGCGAAGCGCTCAGCTGGAGCTTCTTCTGGATTGTGTTGTCGTTGTCGTTCAACTACTTCGTCTACCGCAATATGGGGCGGCAGGCCGGGTTGGAATTCCTCACGGGCTACCTCATCGAGAAGTCGCTCAGCGTCGACAACCTATTCGTCTTTCTGCTGATATTCAGTTATTTCCGAGTACCGCCGCAGTACCAACACAAGATTCTGTTCTGGGGTGTTTTGGGGGCCTTGGTTCTGCGGGCCATCTTCATTCTGGTAGGCGCGGCGCTACTGGCTAAATTCAGTTTTCTGCTGTATGTGCTCGGGGCCTTTTTAGTGTACACGGGCATCAAAATGGCTACCAATGCCGGCGAGCCCGAAATCGACCCGGATTCCAACCCAGTCGTTAAGTTTCTGAGCCGGCATTTGCCCATTACTAGCCAATTGCACGAGGGCAAGTTTTTCGTGCGCAAAGACGGCCTGCTCTTCGCCACTCCCCTGCTGGTAGTACTGGTAATGGTGGAAACCACCGACGTAGTGTTTGCCGTCGATTCCATTCCCGCCATCTTGGCCGTCTCGCGCGACACTTTTATCGTGTACACGTCCAACGTCTTTGCGTTGTTGGGGCTACGGGCGCTATATTTTGCACTGGAGGGTTTGATGCGCCTTTTTCACTATCTCCACTACGGCCTCTCGCTCATCCTCATTTTCATCGGCGGCAAGTTGCTGCTCTCCGAGGTCTACCATATGTCGATGGGCTTGTCGTTGGGCGTGGTAGGCGTCATTTTAGTGCTATCCGTTGTGGCTTCGTTGCTGTTCCCCAGGCAAGAGGAAGAAGCCGCGAAATGAGTCTGCTAGGAGTGTAGTGTCCGCCTTGGTACCTGGAGCCAGCACGCTGGCACAGCTCTATAAAGCCAGGACGACCGTGTGGTTGTGGAAGTATTTTGGTAAACAAAAAGCCTCAGCAGGTAGACACCAGGCGTTAACCGAGGGTGCTATTCCGCTAAGGCTTATGTTATGGTAGCCTTCTGAAGTGGATACCGAGCAACTTGGTGCTGTGTGAAGTTGCTAGGGTTTTGGAGCCGGGTTTGGGGTACCGCCACCTGGCTCAGTAGGAATGTTGGTGTTGACTCCTTCATCCGGCGCCTTGTTGCCGCCTAGCAAATCAATCAGGTTGAGCGGCTCGAACTCCGTGGAATCGGAGGGTTGAGTGGCGCGCACGGTGTCGCGCACGGCGCGGAAGATGGAGCCATGGGCGCGGCCAGGGAAGTTCAAAGAGTAGTCAACACTCTCGTAGTCGCCTTGCGAAATCAGGCCCTTGCTGGCCATAAGTTTGGCAATGAGCCGGTGGAAATATCGGGCGCTACTGCGCATCTCGCCATACTGGTTGAAAGACCGTTGATAGTACTTCGGCCGTGGGATGATGCTGGCCAGATACAAGCTCTCCGATAGATTTAAGTTGTCAGGCGACTTGTTGAAATAGAATTCGGCTGCTTCGCTCGCGCCGTATACTTTCGGGCCCCACTCGATGATGTTCAGATACACCTCGAACATTCGTTCTTTGGAAACCAAGCGCGTATTTTCCAGCAGCCACACAATCAGGGCTTCTTCAATTTTACGAGTCACGGTTTTCTGCCGGGTCAGAAATACGTTCTTCACCAACTGCATGGAAATCGTGCTGCCACCGCGGGCAAAGCGCTTTTCCTTGATGTTCTGGATAGCCGACTTCACGAAAGCCTTTTCCATAAAGCCCCGGTGGGTGAGGAAACGTGGGTCCTCGGCCGTCATGATGGCCGCCTTCAAGTAGTCGGATACCTCATCGTAAGAAACGAACTCCGGGTTGGAAGGACCAACGGCAAACGTCTTAATAGAGTCTCCTTTGTCGTTGTAGGCAGTGTAGTAGAACTCTTGGTTGAGCTTATTAAGGTCTTCGCGCCCCATGCGGGTGATGCGGAAGTTCTTGGGTGTTAAGCCAGACGAGAAACGCAGGCTGTCGATTTGGTTCATATCCAAATCAAGGTGCATCCGGTACTTGAGCGTGCCTTCGCCTTGCATTCCGGTGAGGCTATTAAACATGTTCTCGGGCAGGGCCGCAAAGAACGTGTTGGCGGGTGTTTCAGCCGATACAATATCGGCCTTCACCTGCAAGCCTGCTAGCGTCTCGCGCCGGTTACGCAGGCCATTAATCATCTTGCCCACCACGCGCTGGTTGAGCGGCAACTTACGTACACTTATTACCGGGAAGAACTCCATCCGGTTCAGCGTCACCTTGGTGCCTTCGTCTAGCGAGGCAAACGCTTGGCCTAAGCGGGCCACGAAGTCGATGCCACCGCGCGGGAAGCGCACGTCGCGGTCGGAGAGCCGCCAATGATTCACGATGAAGTTGGCCGCCGACGCCGTGCCACGCACCGTCAATTCATCGTCCGACAAATCTTTGTCGCTCAAACTGAAACGCAGGGTATCGAACTGCACCTTGGCCCCATAGCGCCGCCGCACATACGGCAGCGTGACCGGCCGCCGGCCTAGGCCAAATATCTCGGCATTCAAAGCATAGTCGCCGGGCTCGATGTGGCCCTGAACGCCCACGCGGTTTTCCACCGAATCAACTACAGCGGTTAGCTCGCCCTGAATGTCGCCATCCTCAATAGCGAGCTGCGGCATCACAATACGTGCTTGGTGGCGCGGACTGGTATAGGTGACTAAGAAATTGCGGAAATTCGCTTCTCCGGGCACGTTATCGAAGCTAGCCTCCAGCAATTGGTTGACCAGCAGCGCGTAATTAGTGCCCTTGGTGGTGTCGCGGGGTACTGCTGGCGTGGAGCCCTTCTTTTTGTAGAGGAAAGAGTAGTTATCGGAACGAGTCGTTTTACGGGCCGTAAGGCGCGCATCACTGATTTCAAGGTTGCTGAACACGGGCCGGGCCGCAAACAAGGACCGTAAACTCAACGATACCGTCATTTGGCGTGCCTGTAGCAATGTATCGGATGGGCTGGCCTTGGGCACCAAACTCATTCCATCGATGCGTACGGTCTTCAGGTTGGTGAAACGGGCTTCGCCTAGCGTGAATGTCACGGGGTATTTACGCTCCACTTTTGCTTTCACTTGCGCCAGTGCATATGTCAGCAGCGCTTGGCGCTTAAGCAAGAAAATCGTTAGGCCCACGGCCAGCAGCGCCGCGACAATACCAAGGCCAATACCTATTTTTTTCTTTGTTGCTGGAGTCACGCGAACAGTCAGAGAGGAAAGAATTTCGTGGCCGTGCCTGGCCAGATTCATGCCAAACCAGCCACCGCCCGAAATACAAAGGTAGCGAAAAAGGCCGCGCCCGTTCAGGCTGCGCGTAGCCTTTCGCTACCTTTGGCGCTTCAGGCCAACTCTTTCCCTGCATGTCTACTGCTGCTGACTACTCCGCACTCACGCCCCTGACCGCTGTTTCGCCCCTCGATGGTCGCTACCGCCGCCAAACCACTCCCTTGGCTCCCTACTTCTCGGAACTGGCTTTGATTCGGTATCGGGTGTTGGTGGAAGTGGAATATTTTATTGCGCTGTGCGAGTTTCCGCTACCCCAGCTGCAAGGGGTGGACGCTGGTATCTTCAGCGAGTTGCGCAGCATCTATACCAGCTTTTCGGTAGCCGACGCCGAGGCCGTGAAAGCGCACGAAAAGGTTACCAACCACGATGTAAAGGCAGTAGAGTACTTCCTGCGCGACCGGTTTACGGCTCTCGGCTTAGGCAGTTACCTGGAGTTCATTCACTTCGGCCTTACTTCTCAGGACATCAACAACACGGCCATTCCGCTCAGCTTGCAGCACGCGCTTATTCACGCGCTGTTGCCGGCGTATGCGCAGGTTCGCAATCAGCTAGCGGAGCGTGCCACCGAGTGGACTACTGTACCGATGCTGGCGCGTACGCACGGCCAGCCCGCCTCGCCCACGCGCCTTGGCAAAGAAATTCAGGTGTTCGTGGCTCGTCTTGATGCGCAGGTAGCCTTGTTAGGGCAGGTGCCGTTTGCAGCCAAGTTTGGCGGGGCCACCGGCAACTTCAACGCCCACCACGTAGCCTACCCTCACCACGACTGGCACCAGTTTGCCCAGCAGTTCGTGGAAGGCCGTCTGGGCATGAGCCGCAGCTTCCCCACCACCCAAATCGAGCACTACGACCACCTCGCAGCTCTCTGCGACGCGCTAAAGCGCCTCAACACCATTCTTATCGACCTAGCTCGCGACGTGTGGCAGTACATCGCCATGGGCTACTTCCGCCAAACGGTGAAGGCCGGTGAGGTCGGTTCGTCGGCCATGCCGCACAAAGTCAATCCCATTGATTTTGAAAACGCTGAAGGCAACCTGGGGCTAGCCAACGCGGTACTGGAACACCTGTCAGCGAAGCTGCCCATTTCTCGCTTGCAACGGGACCTCACCGACTCCACGGTTCTGCGCAACCTGGGCGTGCCGCTCGGCCACACGCTCATCGCCCTTACTTCCTTATTACGCGGCCTCAACAAGCTGGCCCTCAATGAAGAAGCCCTGCGCCGGGACCTTGATGCCAACTGGCCTGTAGTAGCCGAAGCAATCCAAACTATTCTGCGCCGCGAGAATTATCCCGATCCTTATAACGCCCTCAAAGCCCTGACTCGCACGGGCGGTGCCATTTCAGAAGCTACCATTCGGGAGTTCATCGAAACGCTGGACGTGAGTGAGGAAGTGAAACACGAATTGCGAAGCATTTCGCCGACAAATTACGTGGGTGTATAAATACCTAACCGAGTTAACCACCGTGTTTCTAATGGTTTTATAGATGGGTCAGAAAGCGGCCAGAAACACGCCGTATTGAACATCAAGCGGGCTATTTATCTTCGTGGCTCCTAACTGCGCTTCCATGCCCAATCTGAACGGTAGTACCGTCCATCCCGATTGCCGCCATTTTCGTGGTGATATGCCCTGCCGCCCCAACAAAGAGCATGGTTACGTTTGTGCCGACTGTCCGGTGTATGCGCCTGTTGAGCAGCGCGTTCTTATCATTAAGCTCGGGGCCATTGGGGACGTAATTCGCACTACGCCGTTGCTGCGGCGGCTGCGCCAAGAGTACCCAGCCGCTAAAATCACTTGGCTGACGCTCACGCCTGCCATCCTGCCGCAAGGCGCCATCGACGAGATTCTGAAGCTGGACTTGCCGTCGGTACTGCACCTGCAAGCCCGCGAATTCGACTTGCTTTTCAATCTTGATAAGGATAAGGAAGCTTGCGCCCTGCACGACACCATCCGGGCCACGCATAAATTTGGCTACACGCTCCACCCGGCTGGGGTGGCCTGGCCGGGCAATGCCCGCGCGGAGCATAAGTTTTTGACCGGCGTATTTGACCAGCTAAGCTTGGCAAACCAGAAGCCGTACGTGCAGGAAATCTTTGAATTGTGCGGCTTCGAGTTTCGAGGGGAAGAGTATGTTTTCGACACCCACGAAGATAAAGGCTACAATTGGGAAGCTTTACCCCAAAGCCAGCCACGCATCGGCCTGAATACCGGCTGTGGCGACCGGTGGACAACCCGCCTGTGGTCGGATACTCAATGGATTGCCTTAATTACACAACTTCAGCAGGCCGGTTACGCTCCAGTGTTGCTTGGTGGCACGGCCGAAGAGGAGCGAAATCAGCGTCTGCATGCTGCTACGGGGGCTTGTTACCCCGGCACCTTCCCACTAGAGCAGTTCATCAACTTGATGCACCAAATGGACGGCATCGTAACGCAGGTAACCATGGCTATGCACATCAGCATTGCCTTGGCTAAGCCTACTATTCTGATGAACAACATCTTCAACCCTTACGAATTTGACCTTTATGGCCGGGGCCAACTCGTGCAGCCCGACCGTGCGTGTGTTTGTTTTTACCGAGGCACTTGCAAGCTCGGCACTAGTTGTATGGAAGATCTGCCGGCAGAAAAAGTATTTAAAGCCGTGCTAGAGAGCGTACCACAGGCTAGGTAAGCTGCGCTTTTCGTCAGATTCAGTGATGGTATGAGAATTAATCAGCGCCCGAGCCTTCCGGAGCCAGTATGCGAAAACAAGTACCAGCGTGACGGTAGATAATACTTTTCACTCAGATACAGACTTGTTGGTGCCTCTCAAACCGAGTGCTGCCAGGTCTATAACGCCTCAAAGTCCCGCTACTGCTTTCAATGCCTTTACCATCTCACTCCACGAGAATTGCTTCTTCTGCTCTCGTACGCCCACCGCAAATTCAGCTTCGCGGTGATGTTCGTAAAAGTCCACTAGGGCATCCGCTATAGCTTTTGCGGTAGGCTTTACAACATAGCCCACTTGGCCATCCGGAATTAGCTCGGCCAATCCGCCCACATCCGTCACAAGCATGGGCCGTTCGAAGTGGTAGGCAATTTGGGATACGCCACTTTGCGTGGCGTTCTTGTAGGGTTGCACCACTATATCGGCAGCACAAAAGTAGTCTACTACTCGTTCATTCGGAATAAAATCGGTAGCACGTATCAAACGGCTTTCCAGGTTATACTGCTGAATTAGAGCTTCGTACGGTGTGGCATCTTCGTAGTACTCGCCAGCTATAACTAGCTTGATAGGCAAAGCAGCCAGCCGGGTATCGGCAAAAGCCTCCAGCATGATATCCAGCCCCTTATACGCTCGGATAAAGCCAAAAAACAGCAAATACCCATAGCGCGAATCAAGCTGTAAAGCTTGTACGGCCTCGGCTTTCAACTTCAAAGGACCGAAATTATCGTAGAGTGGATGGGGCTTATACTGCGCAGGCTGCTTGAAATGTAAACGACGCAAATCGGCTAATACTGCTCGGCTCATGGTCACAAACCCGTGACAGGCAGCAAGAAAGTATCGCGTAAACGGTCGGTCACCGGGGCGCTTCTCGTGGGGAATAACGTTGTCGGTAATAGCCACGATTCGGGTGTGGCGGTTGCCGCGAATGCGCCGCGCAATGGTACCTAGAGCGGGCCCCATGAATGGCAACCAAAATCGGAAAATCACTAGGTCGGGTTTCTCACGACGAAGTTTCTCTCCTACTCGCCACCAAGTCCACGGATTCACAGAATTGATGCTGACTTCAATAGCCAAGTCAGACGGACCGGCTTCCTTACTGAACTGCGTTTGGCCAGGGAACAGAAAGTCAGGGTATTGCAGGGAAAAGGTCACCAGCTTTACCTCGTCACCGGCTTCACGGAAAGCCCGGGCCAGCCGTTCGTTGTAAGTAGCTAGCCCCCCCCGTAGTGGATAGGCCGGACCAATGATGACAACTTTCATTTAACAAGTAGCAACTACCAAGCCGTCTAGCATCCGGCAAGCGGCACGGATGCTAACCACTAATTGGTTGAGGGCGAATGAATGGAATTTACCCGGTCGCGCACCAGATAATCGTTACGGTTGGGCCCATTGAGTTGAATTAACTCTGCCAAGAAACCGGTCAGGAACAACACTACTCCAACTATCACAGCCACCAAAGCCAGAAAAAACAGGGGCTGATCGGTTACGTTGCGCGCCTTCAGATTATGGAAAGCCAAGTATACCTTTTCCCCCACCAACCACAGTGTAATCAGCATTCCGAGCACAAACGACAACGTTCCCATCGTCCCGAAGAAGTGCATCGGCCGCCGCCGGAACCGGCTCACGAACGTAATGCTCAGCAAATCGAGAAAGCCGTAGACGAAACGCTCCAGCCCAAACTTAGTGACGCCGTATTTCCGCTCCTGATGCTGCACCACCTTCTCGCCAATCTTGCGGAAGCCGGCCCACTTAGCAATCACCGGAATGTACCGGTGCATTTCGCCATACACCTCAATGCTTTTCACAACCCGTTGGTTGTAAGC
This sequence comes from uncultured Hymenobacter sp., assembly GCF_964242765.1. Classification (NCBI taxonomy): domain Bacteria; kingdom Pseudomonadati; phylum Bacteroidota; class Cytophagia; order Cytophagales; family Hymenobacteraceae; genus Hymenobacter; species uncultured Hymenobacter sp. Next base: position 3,981 of record NZ_CAXTBM010000085.1, on the reverse strand, counting down.
CTTTAATCCACAATTAAAGTCATGCAACTGGATGCCCGAAATCCAGCGTGTTACCCCATTGAACAGCTTGGTCGGAATAGTTTTCGAGAGAGGATCGTAGCGTTTCTGCTTCCAGCCACTCACTAGGTCGAAACCGTCCTTGGTTATCATCCGGTACAGTTCCGGCAGCTCTTCCGGTGAGTCCTGCAAGTCGGCATCCATGGTGCATACCACCCGGCCCATTGTCTCGCGGAAACCCACGTTCAAGGCTGCCGATTTTCCATAATTGCGGTTAAAGCGGATACCTCGCACATGGGTATTCGTTTCCGCCAAATCCTCGATTACCTCCCAAGAATTATCCGTCGAACCGTCATCAACCAAGATAACTTCATACGTTAGACCATGTTGGGCTAGCACCCGATGAATCCAACTTGTCAGCTCAGGCAAGGATTCAGCCTCATTGAGCAATGGGACTACAATAGACAATTCAACTGGAAACGAATGCGAAGGGCGCTTACTCAAACTCGGGGCGAGGATTTTTAGTAACGGCTGAAATAACTAAAGAGGTAAGGAACCCCATCAACACAATCATAAACAGCACCATAGCAACCATCATCGGGCCATTCATAAACTTGGCTGTCCAACCCATTGCTTGGTCAATCTGAGCATCCGACATTTTGCCTTGGGTTTCCATGTCAGCGCGAGCTTTTTCGAGAAGACGTGCAGTGAAACCAGTATCAATAAAGTTGATGTAGATATAGCTGAAAATGGCGCTCAACACGCCTACCACTACGGAAAGGATAGTACCGATACCTAGCCCTTGTCCATACGTCAGGAAACCGCCATTCTGCTGCTTAAAAAACTTATGCGCCAATACTATACCAACTATAAGTATTACCGTGGTCAGCCACCGGGCCGGACTTTGTTCCAGCCCCAGCATGTTCAACACAAACGAAACAATGACTGATACCAGTCCGGTAAGGATGCCATAGCGAATAGCAACGGCGCTGGTCGAAACGGGGGTAGCAGTATTTTCCATGTCGAAGTAGTTAAGATGGTTTTCGTCGAGAAAAATACGCATTTGGCACTCTATTTCCGCAAGAATATCGCGCCCGGAACACTTAACAACAACCCAACTAAAAACTTTCTTACATAATCATCAGTGGCCAGATCTTGCGCCGAATAAGCCAAGTTACGATACGCCTGCTCGTAATGCTGACGACCATTCTTTTCCTTTAAAAACATGGGCTTGGCTTGTTTCAGTAGCTGCCGCATCTCGGTTAAGTGACGCGCAATAGGTTCTGGTCCCGTGCTTCGGGCAAAAACGTATACGCTAGAGGCCGACACTACCGCCGCAAAAAGCGTAATTAATAACCCTGTTCCAACAGAGCGCAAAAGGCCCGGCCCCTCTGGTTTGAAATACCGCCGCAACCGCCACTGCCCCAGCAATACAGCTACTGGTGGCACAAAAATGGACATAAGCCGTTTGGGGCCGTAGGGATTGTTGCCGGCCAGATACAGTCCGACCACCCAAAGAGCACATATTACACCTGCGCCAACTCCATAGAGCAGGGCTGTCCGCAAAACAGGTTTTTCCGATGAAACTGAAGCTTCCAAGCTATCCAGACTAATGAGGTGGCAAGATACAAGGACTTCCGCTACGCATTATTGTCAGGCAGCGACTGCTGTTGCCTCTACAGCCCTAGGTTGCCGAAAAAAGCGAAGCAATAGTACCTCTGCCAGCAAGCATGCTAACGCAATCCACAAGCAGTACTGCCACAGCGGAGTGCCCACACGCTCCGTCCGATACTTTGCCGCCACCGACTCACCGGTGCTGGCATCATACACATGAATATTAAGTCGGTTCGCCCCGATAAGTTGCCGTAGTTCAGCAGCAGAATAAGCCGCCAGCTCCGATTCTCTTTTATCGAAGTTGAAGGCCACGGTGGCTACGCTTTGGCCGTTACGCGTCAGAGTATAAAATCCGGGCTCCCGCATCTCAGCAGGCACGTCGAACCGTAGCACACCTGCTTGTAATCGCTGGCTCGGGATGAATGTCAAACTGTCCTTATTAAGCTTGAACACCTGCTCCGTTTCCCTAGCTGCTGTCACTTGCTCTGCTACATTCAAGGCAATTGTACCCTGATTCAAACGATAAGCCGGCTGCTGCTGACGCTGATAGCTTTGCATAGCGAGCCGGTACATTACCGGCACAAATAGAGCATGTTGCGTGAAATCCGAGTAAGCATTGTCAAACGGCGCCGCGAACAGATACACAGTGCCCTTGCCACTGGGGTAGCTGGCCAAGAAACCATCTCCATCGCGCATCCGCATGATATCCGCACCTGAACGTGACCAACGCAAAACCGGACTCGCTTTCGGCATGACCGGCTGCCGGTTTTGTGCCCCGAATACATCTTTAAAAAAAGGATTCTGAGGGGTAGGCACTGCTACTTCACGGAGTACCGGCGCTACTCCAACTCTCTCCCATTCTACCGGCCCAATACCTAATTCATCAAATAACTGATCATACGACGCACGGCCTGCAGACCCAACTGGGGGCACGATCACAACAGAACCTCCTCTCTGCACCACTCGCCTTAAACTTTCTCGTACCCCAGCATCAATGCGCTCTTGGTCTTGGAGAACAACTAAACTGGCTTCTTCAACTTGCCTATAATCCGAGCTACCTGGCTTTGCAGTTCCATAGGAAAATAATGGTTCATTAGCGTACAGTTGGCGCGTGGCAGTAGCTTTTGTCGCTACATCCAACACCTTAATTTTTGGTGATGGCTGCAACGTGAAATAAAATTTGTTGTCAAACACGACTGGGTAATCCTCCAACTCAACCCTGCACTGAGTTAGCTGCTCTCCTTCCAGACGCACACGCACTGTAGTTGTTACCGGTTTATCCAGGGGTACTACTGCTCTGAATACCGCAGCCTGTTTTCCGCCTACGTATAATTTTGCTTGGCAATTATTCACGGCTACACCGCCGCCATTTCTTAAGCGGATCCGCAATAAAATATCTGTGTTACTGCGAACAAAGGCATCATCCAACCATACACTATCAACAAAAACATTCTGTACTTCCTTGCCCCCTATAGGCACTAAAAACACCTGTTGTGTGGAATCCAGCTTGTTTAATGTTTGTGTTGAGAAACTATTCTTTTGAAAATCCGAAAAAACAAAAACTTGCTCAGCGTTCCTGCCTTCTGCCTGTAGTCTTGGCACACTATTTCCTATTGCATCACCTTGGCCCGATACCTGCAATTTGTCTATAACCACCTGGTATGCAGCAGCTGAAAGTGGCTGAGCAAGTTCATGAGGCACTACGAAACTGGTAGTGGCAGAATACGCAGTAGGAAGTTCTCGAGCCTGTTTAACAGCTTGCTCAAATAAGGATTGTTCGTCGTTCTCTCCAGCTTGCATACTAGGTGAAGTATCTACCACCACACCTACGCTAGAGCTACTATTTGCATCTTTTATCGGAGCTGGTATATACGGCTGAATAAACATCAACACCAGGAAAGTCAAAAATCCAATTCGTGCTAGCAGCACCAACAAATGCTTGAGCTTGCGCTGCCGAGCAGTTACTAACTTGACCTCTTTGATGAAGCTTACATTAGTAAACAGCACCCTCTTTGGTCGCCGAAGCTCAAATAGATGAATTGCTATTGGAATCGCTAATGACAGCAAGCCTAGTAAAAACCATGGATATGTTAAAGCCATTGTAGTCTGGTGTGTTTATGAAGATAGACACAATACTTGCTCTTAAAAACGCTCCCCTTGCACAAGAAAAGCCTTCTACTTTGTAACACGTCTATTCGTAGACCCTGCCGAATACTGTTCAGAAAAAATGTAGTAACAAGCATATAAGCTTCTTTTCTAATATCTGAGAATACATTTAAGCATTTCAGAAACGAGTATGCCCCTCGACGGCGGGACCGGAGGGGCATACTGGGGACTAAGTAAGGTTGGCGGCGACCGACTCTCCCACCG
>NZ_CAXTBM010000084.1:0-18972 GCF_964242765.1 uncultured Hymenobacter sp. | reverse complement strand
CCAGGCTTAGTTCGGTTCGACCAGCACGGCCGTTTTCTCAAAGCCTACCGCACCCAAAACACTAACCGGCCCACAGACAAGTTTACGTATCTGCTCTACGACCGTCGGCAGGACGTGCTATGGGCCAGTACCCGCAATGCCGGCCTGCTGAAACTGCGCCTACTGCCCGACTCCCTGGCCCTGCTGCGGCATTTTCAGTACAACAGTGAAGACCGTAACAGTCTGCAAGTGAACTACGCTTGCCCGCTGCTGCTAGACCGGCAGGGTACCCTCTGGATTGGGTCCATTGGGGGTGGGTTGCACCAACTTCGTACCGATGCCCAAGGCCGGGAAATTATCCGGCGCTACAGCCAGTGGCTACCCGAAACCGACATCGAAAGCCTCCTGACCGACGAGAAAGGCAACCTCTGGATTGGCGGTGGGGGCCTCTACTGCTTTAACCCGACCACTCGAAAGTATTTGCACTACGATGCTGCCGATGGATTGCAGAATTATTCGTTCAAGGTCGGTTCGGCGTATCGTAGCCGCAACGGCACCTTGTATTTCGGCGGCATCAATGGCATCAGTTACTTCAAGCCCGAAACCATTCTGCCGAATCCTTTCCCGCCCGATGTCCGCATCACCGGGTTGCGCCTGGCGGGCCGGCCGGTGGCGGTGGGCGAGGTAATCAACAACCGGGTACTGTTGCCGCTCACCATTGCCCGGCTGCAAAAGATTGAAATCAAAGATGCCGAAAATGATTTCGCACTCGATTTTACGGGCTTGAACTACGCCAATCCGGGCAAGAACCGCTACGCCTACCTGCTGGAAGGCTACAACGACCGTTGGATCCAGATTCCGCCCGGTCAGCGCACGGCCAGCTTCGCGAACTTGCCCGCCGGCGACTACACGTTGCGCGTGAAAGCCAGCAACGGCGACGGTATTTGGTCGAAGCAGCCGGCCACGCTGCACCTGACGGTGCTGCCGCCCCGGTGGCGCACTTGGTGGGCCTACGTGCTGTACGCGGCCGGCATACTGGGGGCGCTGGCGCTGTACCGCCGCATGGAAATGCAACAGCAGGCCGCGCAAAACCAACTAACTCTCGACCGTTTTCAAGTAGCCAAGGAAAAGGAAGTGCTTACGCTGAAGCTGGATTTCTTTACCAACGTTTCGCACGAGCTACGAACGCCACTTTCCCTGATCCTGGCACCCATGGAAGAACTGATGAGCGTGGCCGGGCAACTCGGTGGGTTGAAAGATAAAGTGCTGCTTATGCACCGACAGACGCGCAAACTTCTCGGCTTGGTCAACCAATTGCTGGACTTTCGCAAAGTGGAATCGGGTCATATTCCGCTGCGCGCCAGTTGCAACGACGTGGTTGGGTTCCTAACCGAAATCTTCGTCATCTTCAAACTGAAGGCGGAAGAGCGGCAGGTAGAGTACACGCTGGTAGCTCCTACGGAGGCTGTACCGCTGTATTTCGATTCTCGGCAGTTGGAAATCGTGCTAACCAACCTCTTGGCCAATGCTTTCAAGTACACCCAGGAAGGCGGCAAAATTCAGCTGACGGTAACTGTCGTCGGCAATCCGGAACACGAAGGCCTGCTTCAACAGCAAAAGTTGCAAGACAATTACCTGGAAATTGAAGTGCGGGATTGGGGCGTCGGTATGAAGCCTACCGACCTGGACCGCATCTTCGATATGTATTACCAAGCTTCCCACACCGACACCCTGCGCATGGTTGGTACCGGCATCGGCTTATCGTTGGTAAAGCAGTTGGTGGAGCGGCACGCCGGGGAAGTGAGCGTGCAAAGCCAGGTGGGAGCAGGCACCACGTTCACGGTGCGGTTGCCGTTTGGCAGTGGGCACCTGGCCGCGGCGGATTTGGTTACGGAAGTATCGTCTGCGCCGGGAGAAACCACGTTTACGCCCGCCGTTTTTATGGAAGCCGAGCAGGATGCCGCCTTCACGCCGGCCCCGGCGCTACCAGATGGGGCCGGGCAATTGCTCGTGGTAGAAGACAACGAGGAGATGCGCGCGTATCTGCGGCAACTATTCGAGCCGGCTTTCGACGTAACGGTGGCCGCCGATGGTGCCGAAGGCTGGAAAAAGGCTCTGGCCCTGCTCCCTGATGTAATTATCAGCGACATTATGATGCCCCGCAGCAATGGGTTGGAGCTGTGCCAGAAAATCAAGCAGAGTCCGAAAACCATGCACATTCCCGTTCTGCTGCTCACGGCCCGCACGGCGGCTATGCACGAGCAAGAGGGCCTGGAAACCGGCGCCGACGACTATTGCAGCAAACCCTTTAACCCGAAGCTCCTGCAAGCCAAAGTAGCGTCGCTGTTGCACAACCGCCACAAGCTGCGCGACTATTACCAGCGCCAAGCCCTGCTCCAGCCATCCGAAATAAACATGCCCGACGCCGATAAGGTGTTCCTGGAAAGCGTCTTACGCATCGTGGAAGCACACCTCGAAGAATCGGAATTTACGGTGCCGTTGCTGGTGCGGGAAATGGGCATGAGCCAGTCGGTGTTCTACCGCCGCCTCAAAAGCATTACCGGCCAGTCGGTAGTCGAGTTTATTCGGGATGTGCGCATGAAACGCGCCGCCCAGCTCTTAGCCGATACGCAGTTGCGCATCACGGAAGTAGCCGCCCAGGTAGGTATCGACGACAGCAAAAACTTCCGGAAGATGTTCCAAAAAACCTACAGCATGTCGCCTTCCGAGTATGCCAAGCAGCACCGCGCCGCCAGCAAATCCGCCAACTTGCTCAGTGAAAGCGCCTAAATTAGGCTTTGTCGGAGAAGTGCTCTTCAACTGTCATTCCGAGCGGAGCAAGGAATCTAGAGGCTACTCCCAGGCGGTATTCCCAGATTCCTCGCCTCACTCGGAATGACAGAAGATTGGTTTGTGACTTTTCAGACACAGCCTGGTTAGCTGAGGCTCGGTGTGGAAAGTAGATAATAGGAAGCCCGCTCCGTTGCTGCTTGCAAGTCAGCAACAAAAAACCGCAGCCTGCTAGGCTGCGGTAGGTACTTCGAGAACAGCAAACCAAGCAGGAAGTAGTGTGCTTGAAGCTTGCAACGCCCTGATAAGGTTCAGATTAGAGCTTAAGCGGTCTGCGGCATCAGGCGCAACACCAATCCATCGAGTTGCTCAGTAATGCGAATCTGGCAGGATAGACGGCTGCCGGAACTCAAGACGGGCAAGCTTTCCAGCATGGCCATTTCATCGTCGCCGGGTTCGTCTAAGTCGGGGCCGCCGAGCACCTCAATGTGGCAAGTGCCACACAAGGCCATACCGCCACACGTAGCCTGAATGTCGTAGCCGCTGGCTTTCAGCAACTCCATCAAATTCAAGCCCATATCAGTAGGCCCTACCACTTCCGTGCGCTGCCCAGGGGCTTCCTCCACGTAAACGCGTACTTCGTCGGTCATATTTTTTCGGTTGTCAGTTGCCAGTTGTGCGTTGTCAGGTGCTGAAATGGCCCATTGAGTGAACCGCAACCAACAACGCACAACTGGTAACGGATTACAGTGTTGGTACCCCGTTGACAGTGGTGTACTTGAGCACGTACTTCTTATCGGGATTGATGTACTTAAAGGCCCCCTGGCACATGAGGGCCGCTTCGTGAAAGCCGCACAAAATCAGCTTCAGCTTGCCAGGATACGTGTTGATATCACCAATGGCGAAGATGCCCGGCACCGATGTGGAGTAGTCCACTGTGTTTACTTTCACGGCGTTATCTTCCAGCTCCAAGCCCCAATCTTCTATCGGACCAAGCTTAGGGGTGAGGCCAAACAGCGGGATAAACGAATCCACATCCAGCATTTCGGCGGTGCCATCGTTGGCGGTGATGGTCACGGCATTGAGCTTGCCGTTGCCGTGCACGTGCGTTACGTTGCTGCTCAGTACGAGGCGGGCCCGGCCGGCTTCGTGCAAAGCTTTCACCTTTTCGGCCGAGTCGGCGGCGCCGCGGAAGGTGGTGCCGCGGTGCACGAGCGTTACCTCCTTGGCTACGTCGGCCAGGAAGATAGTCCAGTCGAGGGCCGAGTCGCCACCGCCAGCAATGACGAGGCGCTGGTCGCGGAACGTTTCGGGGTCGCGCACCATATAGAACACGCCTTTGCCACTCTCATAGCTTTCCAGGCTCTCAATGGCGGGCTTGCGGGGCTCAAAAGAACCTAGGCCACCGGCAATAGCAATGGCCTTGCACATGATTTCGGTGCCGTCGGTGGTGAAGAGCTGAAACGAGCCATCTTCGAGCTTGGCAAAACGCTCCACCCGCTCGCCGAGGGTGAACGTGGGATGGAAAGGCTCGATCTGGCGCATCAGGTTGCGAACCAAGTCGCCGGCTAGAATGTCGGGAAACCCCGGAATGTCGTAAATCGGCTTCTTAGGGTAAATCTCGGAAAGCTGCCCGCCTACTTGGGGCAGTGCGTCCACCACGTGGCAGCGCAATTTCAGCAATCCGGCTTCAAATACGGCGAACAGCCCCACAGGACCGGCCCCGATAATACAGATATCGGTGGAAATGGAATTCATCAGCGAAAAGTGAGAACAAACAAACGGTGGCCGAGGCCCCGTACGTAACACGCAAAGTCCCCAAAACGTTGGGATTAACCGTATATACGGCTACAAAGATAGGCAGCCCGCCCCAACCCTGCACCGGCTTTGTGACTCAGGCCGCCAAGCCCAAACGGAAATTATCCAGAAAAGCCTCGGCTTCCGCCCGGTCGGTAAACAGTTGCACCGGCAGCTTCGTCTGCTCCCGCAGCACCCTGCTGATTTGCTGCATATTAAAAACCGTTGGGTGGACTTCCGCCACTATCCCAACATGGGCTTCTAGCCAAAGGTGATGCAAGCGTAGGTAAAGGGGCATCAGCCGCACATTAGGTCCAATTCTACAGCGCGCATCGCAGAGCACAGTGAAGTTGACCTTCATATACGATAGAGCCCGTTGCCAGTCGCTCAAGAAGAAAGGCAAATCAATAGCCAAACTTAGTTCTTCAAACCGCTCACACGTAACCCGGTTACGGTCTTCGTCTACCGTAATCTGGTACTCTAAATGAAAAGCAACTAAGATCATTTACTGTGTATCGTATTTGTATAAATAACAGATTCTGTCATAATTAAATTCAAGGAGTATCACACTTGATAACCAAGGATTATCAGGTAAATAGTGTATTAAAATGCAGTTTTTCAGACACTTGGTAATTAATTTGCAGACTTGTTCTATCAGTGATTGACGTGTTAGTTTAAAATTTTGTACAAGGTATAGATATAATTATTTTATGTAATCTTTAGTGTTTGTGCCGAGCAATTTATAACAGCCTTATAGCGAGAACCATGGTTTACCATGGCTTCGCCCTGATTACTTATTCGCGGTACGAGAAGCGGAGCTAAGCGAAGAAAGCTGATTCGGGTGCTTCACAACCAGAATGCCTAGACGCAACCTTAAAAAGGCAGAATCTTCCGTCTCGTCGCGGTAGGACCGAAGCCGCTCACCTAACAGCAGCAATTAACTGCTTTAGTCGGCACACCGCAATTCACACGCAACAATCTGGATTGTAGCTGAATAGATTCTGCGAATTGCTCATGCAAGCTAATGGCTTAGGCTTGGGGCTCGTACTTGGTTTTGATAAAGGCCAACATTTCTGGAATATCCGCGTGGTCCTGTGTGGCCAGACTCTTCCAAAGTACCTCTACAAGCAGCATCAACAAGCGAGCTTCCTTTTCGGGTTGCTGATAGCCTAGTTGCTGGAAAGCGGTGGTGAGCAAACCTGGCAAGGGCTGCAAAAACCGCTCATGTTGGGTGCGCGCCACTGCTACATCGACCAATCGATTTTGCAGCTTCCAAAAGGCAGGCTCTTCCTGCACCAGCGTGTAAGGCAAGTCGATAATTCGGTAAATCAGCTCCAGTGGCGCATTCTCAGGCAGCCGTCCGCGGCCTTGCTCAATGATGCGCTTGTAGCCGCTGCGGATGATGTAGTCGAGCAAATGGTCTTTGTTGCCGAAATGCTTGAAAATAAGAGCTTCTGATACTTCAGCAGCCTTCGCAATCAACGCTGTAGAGGTATTCTCGAATCCTCTCTCCGCGAACAGTTGCAAGGCTGCCTGAGCAATAAGTTGTTTGCGGTTCATGGCCTAAAGGTAAAGCGCAACATTTGGATGTGTACACTTCCGCTGCGGGATATGCCCGCCGGGGCGGGTCTCGGAAGTCCAACTTATGCGGGGGAAGCCTAAAGCGGCACCTTGGTAGCGTACGCTCGAGCTTCCATTGTATTGTTGATGAAAAGATAAGTAACTGATTTGCAGAGCAGCTTTCAATCGCCGGAGGCAAGTACGCGCTTATTATTTTCTGTAAGTGTTGAAACAGATTGCTGATATGTAAGAAAAAAGTACTTGAAAAAACAAGGTTTCTGCTGCTCTGATCCGTCTACCAATCGGAGCGCCGGTTGCTGATGAGCAACGGGAGAGTTTCCAGCACTCACACTTTTTCTGTTAGTGTCCACAGCATCAGCATCATGAAAACTAGAACCTTATTCTTGGTATCTCTAACTGGCGTTACTCTTGCCGCCGGAGCCATTCTATCACAGGGGTGCCCGCGTGTCACTGCCGAAGTGGAAATGCTGGCTCCAACTCCTGTTGTCGGTCCATTGCGCCACCTGCCGGCTGCTACGGTGGGCCGGGTTTGGACAGTGTACGTGCAAAGTGGCAGCCATATAAAGCGTGGTCAGGTGCTGGCTAAACTACTTGTACCGTTGCACACTGTAAGCCAGCAGCAGGCCGAAAACGAATTCCAACGAGCCAAACAGCACTACAGCCAACTGCTCGGCACTAAACCAGAACTAGTTCCAACGCAAGCAGTGGAGCAGGCCTACAAGCAAATGGTAGCGGCCCGCCAAAAACTGGCAACTGCGCCCAAACTGGTAACATTTGTATTCATTCAGGCGCCAGTTGATGGTGTTGTGGCCCGCATACCAGCCCCTGCTGGTAGCTACGTCACCGATTCCAGTACGATAGTTAGTATCGGATCAGCGTCCACATCCCCGTTTGAGGTAGCTGATAACTAAGAAGTGGCCTGCCAAGTCGCACTGTAGATTTTCGGTTTCATTCGGTTTCAAGCCTCCTACCTTAGCTGTTCGACTACGTGAAGCTTTGCTCTTCTATTTCCTAGGTCACTACCTACGTACTAGTAGAACCTGACCATTATAGCCAAAGCTTTTCCCTGTGGCCAGCCACTCGTTTGATGAAGATTAAGCGGTGGCAAACCAGTTGTTCGATACTATTCGGCGCATGCTGGCCACCATGTATCTAAAGCTGCGCAGTTGTTTTTTAACTATGCATCTCAATAAGTAAGGTAATACTTAACAAGTACTTAGAGGAGACAACCTTGTGCATTCTATATTTATAGCATGAGCTTAGAAATAAATCAAACGCAACCAGAGCCAACGTACGATGATGCCAATACTGTCATTAGCTCTGAGGCAGTAGGCTCCGTTGAACTCAACGTGGTTGCTACTAGCAGCAAGCGCCACAAATTGAGTGGAGCCGTGGTATCAACTGCAACTAAACTGCTACCATTGGTGCAGCTACTCGAAACTATACAGCCTCTCGTAACGAACGAATCGGTTTTTCACACCCGGCGACTCAAGATTAACGCTCAAATTGCTCTTGTTTACGAGCAACTAAAGGACGAAAGACCAAAGCGGAAGGCCTTGCTAGTAGCCTTCAAAACAATGGGCGACTTAGTGCTGGAAGAAACACGGGATATAAGCAAAGACGAGTTAAAGCAGGCCGCGAAAGAAGTGGTGTTAGCAACCCTCAAAAACGCACCTGCTATTATTAGTGCTGCCCACCAAGCCAAATTGCTTTCTTAGTAGACGATGAACTCTATTTCCTGCTGATTATGCAGACAAGTATATAATTGCATTTTATAAACATTATATAATTTTGTAGGTTGCAAGCAGAATTTTACCTCTCGTTTTATATGCTTTTAGCTTTGTTACTTCCCGGCCTCAGTTTAATACTAACTGGTCATTTATACAAAGGCATTCTGTGTACTTTCCTACAAGCAACCATCGTTGGGTGGCTGCCAGCCGCTATATGGGCAATCTTGGTGCGAAACGAGAATGTCGTTGACAATCAACTCAGTGAAGCACCAGTAGCAATTGAAGTTAAACAAGTGCTAGCTTGAAATTTGACACAGCATTAGATACAGTATTTACCCTCATAGCCTGAGCGTATCCGCCGCGTGTTCATAACCTGTGGTTCATAGCTTGTGCTATAGAAACAAAAAAGCCCCTAGCATGCTGCTGAGGGGCTTTTTGGTGGTCGTGTAAGGAGTCGAACCTTAAACCTTCTGATTCGTAGTCAGATGCTCTATCCAATTGAGCTACACAACCATTTTCCTTTGCGGAGCACAAAGATAACAGCTTAAATTCTAGTTCGGCAAGCTTGGTAGCGCATTTAGATTGAAATTCTTGCTTATTACACTGCAAGCTGTTGAAAGTCAGTTTTAAATTTTTACTGCTCTTTACCCGCACTACCGCTCAAAGCTCGCTTGAGGGCGCGGTTGAATAAGAAGTAAAGACCAAATAAAGAAATAGCCACTAGCCCGATCACAAGTAGCTTGCCGGCTGTGCCGGTATCAGGGTCTTGTAGGAGAGAGAATACGTCCTGGGCTTTAGTACCAAGCCAGTAGAAAAATAAGCTCCGCGGCAACATTCCCATCACCGAAGCCAACAAAAAGCGCCGTCGGTCTACACGCATCACAGCCAGCACGAACGTCATCAGGGCAAAGGGAAGTACCGGCGAGATGCGCGTCAGAATAATGAGCTGCCAACTGTCGTGCTTGAGTTCGCGCATAACAGCTTCGGCTTTAGGAAAATGATGGAGAAATTGCAACATTTTACCGTGGTCGAGGGAGGCGGCTACTTGGTAGCCCACCAGCGCAGCCAGTGCGTAGGCTAGCACCATACCCGCCAAGCCTGTCCAACCCAGATAAAAGCCCGTGACTAAGGCTACAAACGTGGTAGGCGTGATGGCAAAAGCCATAGTGCAGGCAATAATGCCGAAGTAAAGCAGGCTTTGACCTAACGTCAGGTGCTCTAGCAGCGCCTGGTTGCGGTAGAGCACATAACTGAGCGAGGAACTGCCCACCACGGGTAGTGCCACCAGCAGAAACATGGAAAGCAGGGTGGAGGCGTTCTTTTGAAAAAGCTCGCGGAGAAAAACCATAGGCATTGAAAGCAATCGGGCCGGCTCTGTGCGGCCGGCCCGAAGGTAAGAACGTAAGAACGACGCGGAAGGCTACGCTAGCGGCGTCAGTAACTTAGTCATTAGTGATTTTGCTGCCGAAGAAACGACGGATAGCAGCTCCGCAGCCTGCAACCAGCGCCAGGATAATCTTCCAAAACTTGGCCGCCAACGCCAAGAAGCCAACTTTAGCAAGCACTTTTCCTGCTACGAGCCCGCCAATGCCATAAGCCGCTACCTCGTCAAGTTCGGGGTTGAAGTCGGCGTATTGCTGCCCTTTAGCCAACTCCACACTTTCGATAACGGCCGGAATGGTGCTACGAATTTCTGGCAGCTGCGTCATTTCCCCAATAGCTTGGAGGTTCAATACCCCCTTGCGACCTAACAGGCGCACGTTGTAGTTGAGTGTGGTCGTGGGAGTGCCACTGAAGCGCAACTCCTTGGCCCAGTGCAGCACGTTGAGCTTGGCATCGTAGTAGGGTTTGGATGCCCACCCTACTAGCATGACACGCCCAAAGCCAGCCGCTTCGCGCTCGGCGTTGCCTTCTTCGGTGTCGTCCTGCATCTCCTTCAGCAAATCGTCGTAGTCGATGTCGGCGGCATCATCGTCTTCAACATAGCCCGACGGATCGTACTCTAGGGCGAAAGCCCAGTTGTTGTAGTCCAGTGGGCCTCGGTCGGCTGGAAATAGCATACCGAGTGATTCGCCAGTAGGATTGCCCCAAAGCTTGGTTAGCACATATTCGCTTTGACGGGCATCGAGATAACGGAAACCTTTAGGAACATCGAGGGAGCCCAGGTTATTAGGGAAACTGATGTGTCCGGTTTGGTAGTGCAGCGTGGCTTGCACCGAATCGATGTAGACCTGTTCGCGGTCCTCAACAGAATCAGGCGGCGTGGGGGTAGCAAAAGAGGCGAGACGGATGCCTGCAAAAGCTATGCATAGTAGAAGTTTTTTCAAGCGGATAATTGGTAGAAAATGAACATAATTTTATCAACAAGATATGAATAGACCGATAAAGCTCAGGCATAAGAAAACTTGCTAATTGAAATAAATATTCCGACACCGAGCTATCTGCTCATGTTGCTTGTTGTAAAGACCGCGCAAAAGACTTTTACCTTTGCTGCCTCGCTCACCCACCTACTCTAGACTCGTAAGACCCTACATGAAATTCGGAACCAAAGCTATTCATGCCGGCGTGCATCCTGACCCCGAAACCGGGGCTATTATGACGCCCATCTATCAAACCTCGACTTATGTGCAACGCTCGCCCGGCGACCACAAAGGCTACGAGTACTCCCGCACGCACAATCCCACCCGCACGCAGCTCCAAAACGCAGTAGCTGCACTGGAAAATGGCAAACACGGCCTCGCCTTTGCCTCCGGCATGGCTGCCATCGACGCCATTGTGAAGCTGTTGCAGCCCGGCGACGAAGTAATCAGCACCAACGACCTGTACGGCGGCTCCTACCGCATATTTACCAAGGTATTTGCCAACTACGGCATCAAGTTTCATTTTGTGCCCATGCACGACATGCAAGCCGTGGAAGCTGCCGTGACCGAGCGTACCCGGCTGATTTGGGTGGAAACGCCGACCAACCCGCTGCTCAACGTAATTGATATTGCGGCCGCGGCGGCAGTGGCCAAAAAGGCCGGCGCGCTGCTGGTAGTTGACAATACGTTCTCGACGCCCTACCTGCAAACTCCGCTGGACCTAGGCGCCGATATGGTGATGCACTCCTTAACCAAGTACATGGGCGGCCACTCCGACGTGGTGATGGGAGCTATTGTAGTGAAGGAAGACGAACTGCATGAGCGCCTGCGTTTCCTGCAAAATGCCTGCGGCGGCACCCCCGGCCCGCAAGACTGCTTTTTGGTACTACGCGGCCTCAAAACGCTACACATTCGTATGCAGCGTCATTGCGAAAATGGCCGTGCCGTAGCGGAATATCTGAAAGCTCATCCGAAAGTGGAAAGGGTATTCTGGCCCGGCTTCCCCGATCATCCAAACCATGAAGCCGCTGCTCGTCAGATGCGCGACTTCGGAGGCATGATTTCCTTCGTGCTGAAGGGCGACAAAATGGAAGATGCCGTGGCCGTGCTCGAAAAGCTGGAATTGTTTACCCTAGCTGAAAGCCTGGGTGGGGTCGAAAGCCTCTCCGGGCACCCGGCCAGTATGACCCATGCTAGCATCCCGGTGGAAGAGCGTCGCAAAGCCGGCCTCTCCGACTCCCTGATTCGGTTAAGCGTGGGCATCGAGGATATCGAAGATCTACTTGAGGACCTGCGGCAAGCTATTGGCTAATGCGGAAGTACTGGCTTGTAGGAAGTCTTGGCTTGCTGCTTGGAGGTAAGTTTTCTGCCGCAGCCCAGCGGCCGAAAGAACCAGATGTGCCTTTCGGCCGGGCCAATACTGTGCTGGTGCAAACCGCCACTAGCTCGGATTCTGTGCTTACGCAGCTTCGTCACCACCTGGCTACCCACGGATTTGTGCTCGATAGTTTAGATAAGACCCGAGGCCTGCTGACAACGCGCGTGCAGGCCTCGTCCCAGACAGTGGCCGGACGGATGAAGATCCGGGCCATTCGAGTTGGTGAGGTCTGGAAATTGACCGGCCTCTATCTTATTCCCGGACCGTTGAACAGCGGCGCCACGGCATTTCCGGCTGAATTCCTGGGACTGGAAAGCGCCCCCAACAAAACGGCTTTTCGCGAAGTGATAGCTGCCGCGCACGCTATACCGCGGGGCACACTGCGCTACAGCCGGGGAAAGGTCCGGTTCGGAGCCTTTACCAAGCTAGAGGACGCGCTGAAAATGCCTTGGTGAACTGGTCTGATTCAAGTAATCAAAAAGCCGCCTGTTCAGTGATGAGCAGGCGGCTTTTCGCTGCATTAGCAGCGGAAAACAGTGGCGCCACTGCCCGTTTAAGTATGGCTGTTACGCAGTAAGTTGCCCAGGATGCTGCAAAGTAGCTTTTGCTGCCTCAGAAAACCCTGTTTTCAGGCAGCCAATTCGGTGCGTAACCGCAGTTGATTGTAGTCACAAAATAAATCAGCAACTCATTCGTCCCCGTTGAAACGCAGTAAGAGCTTCGTCTCCTAGTCTACTTCGTTTACTTCCTCATGAAAACTCCTTCCCGCTTCGACGGCAAAAAGTATCTGAACACCGTGCCCACCACCATGTCCTCGGATTACGGGCTAATGTTGCGCCGACAATTCCTGGGCAAAGAAGAGCGGGTGCCACGCCGGCCACTAGGTCCGTTTCAAGCCGACGCGACGGTTTTGGCCGAGCCTGTACCGGCAGAAGCATTGCGCGTGACTTGGTTCGGACATTCCAGCACGCTCTTAGAGCTTGATGGTAAACGGTTTCTTACCGACCCAGTCTGGCGGTTGCGGGCCTCGCCGGTAGCTTTAGGCCCAAAGAGGTTCTTTGCGCCTCCGTTGCCTCTCTCGGAGTTGCCGCCGCTTGATGGCGTACTTCTTTCTCACGACCACTACGACCACCTCGACAAAGACGCCATTCGAGTGCTGGCCCGCCAGGGCACCCCTTTTTTCTGCCCATTGGGGGTAGGAAACCACCTGCGCCGTTGGGGGGTGGCCGCGGCCCAGGTTCACGAGCTGGACTGGTGGCAGGAAATTGCAGTCGGGGCAGAGCACACGCTGGTTGCTACGCCTGCTCGGCACTTCTCCGGCCGCGGCCTCACCCGCGACAACACCCTTTGGGCTTCCTGGTGTATCATCGGGTCGGCCCATCGGGCTTTTTTTGGCGGCGACTCCGGCCCGTTTGAAACGGGCTTCCTGGAAATTGGGGCAGCCTACGGGCCTTTCGACTTAGTGATGCTGGAAATAGGCGCTTATGACAACCAGTGGGCCGCTATCCATATGGGCCCCAATGAGGCACTAGTGGCACATCAGGCCCTGGGCGGTGGAGCCTTGTTGCCCTTGCACTGGGCTACCTTCAACCTGGCTTTTCATAGTTGGCACGAGCCTGCCGACAGTTTAGTGGAAGCTGCTGGTCCCAACACACCCTTGCTGCTGCCCGCGCCAGGGCAACGCGTCAACGTAGCGGATGGGCCGCTGCCGACGTACTGGTGGCGCTAGGTTGTTTCACCTAGAAATGATTCCGATGCTTGAATTGGCGTCGAGCCTGTAATACGCGAAGCCTCCGCCTGCGGGATTCGTTGAGTATGTGCGGTAGCGCAGAGCGAAGTTGCTGGCAATTCCAACTTGGCAATGAAATTTCTTGGACTGCACCCAGGGAAGTGCGCGGTATTAAAATACTGTGGCTACATTAGACAAAATCCGGTGCCTTCCGGAAGAGGCCGATTGACCTTAGTGCTGCACATAGACGCCGGTAACTGCGTCCCCGACCCTTTACTTCAACCTTTACCACCGTTTGTATGAGTAAAAATCTATTCCTGTTCTTGGGACTTTTTCTGTTGGTCCTGATACCCGGCTTCGCCCAGAATATCACCGTAACTGGCCGTGTAAGCGGAACCGGTGGACCCCAGCCCGGCGTGACGGTGCTGCAACAAGGCACCACCAATGGCACTTCCACCGATGGGGAAGGCCGCTACCGCATCGAGGTGCCGGGTGCGGCGACCCTCGTGTTTTCTGCTGTGGGCTCGGCCAGCCAGCAGGTGCCCGTGAATGGCCGAACTACTATTGACGTGCGCCTCGCTGATGCCGCCACCGACCTGAACGAAGTCGTAGTAACCGGGTCGCGCGCTACGGAAGGCCGCTCCAACATCCTCACCACGTCGCCCGTCGATGTGATTTCGGCGCGCGAGATAAAGGCTTTCGCCCAAACCGATGTTGCCCAGATTATGACGTATGTCGCGCCCTCGTTTCAGTCGTCGCGGCAGGCTATTTCCGATGGCACCGACCACGTGGATCCGGCGTCGTTGCGCGGCTTGGGTCCGGATCAGGTGCTGGTGCTCGTCAATGGCAAGCGGCGGCACAGCTCGGCCCTAGTCAACATCAACGGCACGGTTGGCCGCGGCTCAGTAGGCACCGACTTAAACGTGATTCCCAACGCTTCCATCAAGCGTATTGAGGTGCTGCGCGACGGGGCGGCGGCGCAGTACGGCTCCGACGCTATTGCCGGCGTCATCAATATTCAACTCAAAGACGATACCACGGGCATTCAGGCGACGAGCACCGTGGGTGAAACCTACGAGGGCGACGGCCGTCTCTACCAAGCCGACGCCAACGTGGGCATCGGCTTGGCCGGACGCGGCTTCGTGGACTTGAGCGGGCAATTCAGCAACCGAGGCTACACCAACCGCTCCGGCGTTGATACGGCGCCCCTCATCTACCTAGGCGGCAACAGCGGCAACTACCCCGGTGGTACTGCCGCCGATACCGAGGCGGAGCGCCGCGCCCTAAAGGCTGAAGATGATGCGCTAGTGGCGCAAAACGGCTATGACCGGCGTAACCTACGCCTGGGGCAGTCAGAGTCGCGCAACATTGGCGGCTTCTTGAATGCGGGCTACAAGCTGTTGCCAGCTATTGGGCTGGAAGCCTACGTAACGGCTGGCGCCACGCACCGCACCGGCAAAGCTGCCGGTTTCTACCGCCTGCCCAACCAAGTCACGCAGGTTGACCTGAACTTGTATCCGAACGGTTTTCTGCCCTTCATCAACACCACCATCGACGACCAATCGGTTATTGCGGGGTTGCGGACTACGGTGGCGGGTTTTGATGTGGATTTGAGCAACACCTTCGGCCGCAACGAAATCCGCTTCGACATCAGCAACACCCTCAATGCCTCGTTGGTGGGCTATACGCCCACCAATTTCTACGCGGGCACCATTGCTTTCCGTCAGAACACCACCAACCTGAACTTCACGCGGCGCTTCACCGACGTAGCCGCCCTGAGTACCCTCAACGTAGCTTTTGGGGGCGAATATCGCAACGACAACTACCAGATCGAAGCTGGTGACCTTGGGTCGTATGTGTACGGCGGCCGTCGCGTAAACGTCACGCCGACCTCAACGGGTACGCCGGCCGCGGCGGGCGCGCAGGTGTTTCCAGGTTACCAGCCTTCCGATGAAGTGGACCGCTCGCGCAGCAATGTGGCCGGTTATATTGACTTGGAAAGCGACCTGACCGAGAAGCTGCTGGTAGGAGTAGCCGGCCGCGCCGAGCGCTACAGCGACTTTGGCTCCAACGTGAGCGGTAAGCTCTCGGCCCGCTACAGCATCTTGGAGCAGTTAGCTGTGCGGGGAACGGTGGGCAATGGCTTCCGGGCTCCTTCGCTGCAACAGCGCTACTTCACCAACACCAGCACCCAGTTTGTGCAAGGCAACGCGCAACAGGTCCTTACCGTGAACAACGACAACCCCATTGTTCGTAACAGCTTCACCGCAGGCGGAACGGGGCAGCAGGGCTTCGGTATTCCGGCCCTGAAGCAGGAAAAATCGGTGAACTATAGTCTCGGCGTGACGGCGCGGGCGTTGGAAAGCTTCACGCTGACCGTAGATGCGTATCAGATTGACATCGACGACCGGATCGTGCTTTCGTCGCAGTTCAGCCGCACCAATCCTACGGTAGCCACTATTCTGGGTACGTTGCCCGTGAGCCAGGTGCAGTTTTTTGCCAACGCCGTTGACACCCGCACCCGCGGCATTGATATTGTCGCCAATGAGCGGCTGCCCCTCGGCGTAGGCCGCTTAGGCTTGACGGTAGCCGCTAACTTCAACAAAACCGAAGTGCAGCAGGTCCGCAGTTCCTCCACCATCGACAACGACCCGACCCCAGGCGCAATCAACTTGCAAAACACCTTGTTCGACCGGCAGCAGCGGGGCCGCCTAGAAACTGCGCAGCCCCGCAGCAAAATCAACCTGACGGCTAGCTACGCGGTAGGCATCTTCGGCGTTGAAGTGCGCACGGTACGCTTTGGGGCAGTGGAATACAAGGATGCGCGCCTCGGCAGCCCCGACGGCAACCCTAATTTTCTCTACTCGTCCATCGACCAAACCTTTGGAGCCAAATGGGTAACCGACTTAACCGTGAGCGTGCAGCTTCTAAAGGAAATCGGGCTGACTGTTGGGGCCAACAACCTCTTCGATGTGTACCCTGACAAGTATAAAATCGACGCTCGCAACAACCCCAACAACTTCTCTGTCGATCCGCTGCTGAACTACAACTCCAGCCTCGACAACACCAACCGCGGCCGGACCATCTACAACCCCAATCAGTTCGGTTACAACGGTGGCTTCTACTTCGCCCGCCTGAGCGTAACGCTGCCAACAACTAAGTAAGAGTGGTTTCTTATGACAAGCAAAAGGCCGGTTCCCACGCGGGAACCGGCCTTTTGCTTGTTGATATTGTTTGAACTTGATCCTCGCTTTAAGCGAAAAAACTGTTTTTACCGTCGAAGCAGGCGGCAAACGTAGCCGCCGCTAGCGGACCGGGCGAAATATGTACCTGCCGCTACATCAGCCGCTGGAAGCCATTCTACGCTGCCATCGGGACGGCTCTTGAGCGTCGTGACCAAGCGGCCCAAGTTGTCGGTGATAATTACGGGTTGAACGGTGGCGGTGGGGAGCGTGAATTGCACCCGGTCGTGGAAGGGCAGGGGGTACGCTGACAGTATCTGCGGGCGGCTGGCATGGGTAGCCAAGATTTGGTTGGAGACCAGAAAGGTGATGGTGCGCACCTCGTACCCGTTCAGTGGGCAGTTACTATCGGCTACCGTTACGGCGAGTGTATACCGGCCCAGTGGGAGGGCAGCGGGTACTTGCCAGGTAAGCACTCCCTGGTTGTTGCCTTGCGCTTGAAAGGAAGCACCCGGAATAACCGCCGCTACATCACTGCTCAACTGTAGGGTCTGGCCCGCATCCGGGTCGGTAGCAGTAAGCGTCAACGATACTGCTTGGCCGGGACGTACCACAACAGCCTGGTCAACGGGCTGGGCGGCCGCGGCGCCTGCCACCTGTAGGCTGCTAATAGTAGGGTGACGGTTGATGCTGGGGTTGAGCACACTGTAGGGAACGTCGCGAGTTACCTGGCCAATCAGGGTCCAGGTGCCATTGAGGCGGCGATATTCATCTATTTGTACTGGCACCGAATAATCTCCTACCTGCGTAACAGGTGTCGTAAGCAACTCACCGTTGATAGCATTCAAATTATACTGCGGGACGGCCATGCCATTAACTGCCTGAAACGACAAAATCGGAAATGCTACGGTGAATTGACCGGCTGGATAAGACACCATTTGCCCAGTAACTGGGTCCTGAAATTGGCCAGCCGGATAAGTTGCATATTGAATGGGGATACCACAATTTGACGCTGCCAATATAGAGCTAGTAGCCGGTTGTACCGCTCGGTACACTAGCGAGTCGCCATCGGGCTCGAAAGCACTAAAGCTGTATCGATACGGCTGATTGAGGGTCAAGTGATACGGCAAAGTGAAAGAGGTGAATCTGGGAGACGAGTTTTGCAGACCACTAGAATTATCTAAGAAAGCACTCAGGTACAAAGCGTTAGTAAGTGGGTTTGTCAAATTATTGCTGTAACTACGACTCTCCAACACAGTGCTAATTTCCCATCGGCCTGGAGAGAGCGTAACTACCGCTTCGTATTCACCTATTAAGTAAAGCACCGCGCCAGCACAACCCAGTCGCCTAGAAGAAGGCTGTATGCGGTTGACTCGCATGGAGAAGCTGCCAGGAGTTGATCCTGAACACCCGTTTAACGCGCAGTTTAATATAATAGAAGACTGATCTGGTACACCATTGCCGGGGTCGCGAGCGTAGATCCGAGTCAGGACTTGATACTGCGAAGCAGAACCTTCGATATACGTGTACGATAGGTCGCCCCCTAAAACGTGTGAGGCGTTAGCAGTTAGGTAGGTTCCTAACCAGAGGCCTACAGCAAGCAAAGAACGGAAGAGTAGAGAGGTAGGCATAAGCTTGAGTAGGACAAGAAGTGGATGTAACTGCTACGCAGTATAAAAGAGTAAGGCCAACCCTAAAAGGTTGGCCTTGAAATTTATAAGTTGAAAAATGATAGATAAGTTATGCTAAACGCTGGCTCCTTACTTGCTAGCTGCCGGCGTGGTTGAGTTGCTATCCAAGATCTTGAGCAACTCGTTGAGCTTAGGCGTGAGAATAATTTCGGTACGACGGTTCAGCGCCTTATTGGCGGGCGTGTCGTTGGCGGCCACCGGGACGTACTGCGAGCGGCCCGAAGCCGTAACGCGGGCGGCTGGTATGCCACCTACGGTCAGCAAACGGGCTATTTCCGTGGCGCGTAGCACGCTTAGGTCCCAGTTGTCTTGCATGGCGGCAGTGGGGCGGCTGAAGGGCACGTTGTCGGTGTGGCCTTCCACTACCACGTTCACGTCGGGCTGGGCCTTGAGCGCAACGGCTAGTTGCTTGAGCGCCTCTTGGCCTTTGGGGTCTACTTTGGTGGAGCCGGTTTTAAACAGAAGCTGCTCGGAGAGCGACACGTAGACTTTGCCGTCCTTCATGCGAACTTGTAAGTCGGTGCCCTGGAAGCCGCGCAGGGCGTTGGCAACGCTGGCCCGCAGGTCGTTCACGGCTTTATCTTTCTCAGCCAAGGCCTTCTCTAGTTCGGCTAAGCGCGCTTCGCGGGTTTGCAGGTCGGCGTTCAACTTGTCGATATCGGCGCGGTTTTTCTTGAGTGAGGTGTCTAGCTCCCCAAGTTCGGCTTCGCGGCGAGCCAAGTGGCGCTGTGGCTCTGGACCGGCTTCGGTCTCGC
>NZ_CAXTBM010000083.1:0-19023 GCF_964242765.1 uncultured Hymenobacter sp. | reverse complement strand
GGCCGGGCGAGTCGAGCTTGATGAGCAGGGCCAAGATCGGCAACACCACCGGGAAGACCACCAGGATAACTGCTCCCGAAAAACAGATATCAAACAGGCGTTTCACCACTTGGTTGGTTGGGAAACCCAGGGGGTTTTGCCGAATCGTGAGCACGGGCAGATGGTCGTAGTAGTACACATTTACATCCTTGCGCACGGTGCCCTGGAAATCGGGAATAATGCGGAATGAAATAAAGTGTTGATCGGCAAAGCGCGACAAGTCTTCAATCAGCTCATGCTGATCGAGGGGTAAGGCAAAGTAGATGTCGTTGACTTGCTCCTTCAGGCAATAGTCCTTTAGGGCCGACACTTGGCCTTGCACTAGGTGTTGGAAGTTGGTTGGCGCCGCATCATTGGTGAAAAAGCCCCGAAACTGATCATCAGTGGCATTGTTCGACGCTAGAAACGAGTGAAACTCTTGGGCGCTCGGACTGGTGCCCACAATAACAAATCTATTGCGGGACTGCCCGATAATTTGGTAAAACTTACGGCGCAAATACGTAAGCAGGAAGCGCCCGGCTACTACGCCTACCAGTATAAGGCCGTATACCGTTAGCAGGTAATGAGATGAAAGCCAGTTGGTTGCCATTAGGGTAGCCGCGCTCAGCACGATGCCCGCATGCAGCAAACACGTGCCAAACAGCCGCAGGAACCGCTCCCGGTACGACAGCAAGGGATTGGTGCGGTAGATGTTGGCGTACCGGTCAGAAAGTATCCACCACAGGAGCGCGAAAACGGCGAATAGTAGGGGATAATTGCCTTTAAATGCCCAAGTGCCGGAGTGCTGGTAGCTGGCTAAGCGAAATGCGCCGAAGATGATAATTACATCTAGCCCTGGTAACAGGATGCGCGTGGAGTTAGTATAATAGGAATAGGAGCCCATATACCCAGTGGAGCTTTAGTAGAGAAAAATACTGCAAAAGACATGGTGGGAGTAGTAGAGGCGGCTAATGATGCAATATAGTAGGTAATATTCATTATTAGCTATTTATTATGAACAAATTGACTGTTTAATGTAAAGGGTAATAATAAAAATTTAAATAGTTATATAAAAACCAAGACTGGTGGCTCGTCGTTTCGAACAACAACAGACTGTCTGACAGTCCTTTACTGATATGGTTAGAACATAGCACTGCCCTTCGAATAGTTTAGGCAGTGCTGTGTTCTCTAACCGGAAGGAGTTATTTGTTGACAACCCGAATACTGATGCGCCGATTCAAAGCCCGGCCTTCCAGTGTTGTATTGTCGGCCACAAAATACTTGGCTCCGTAGCCTTTAAACTGTAGCCGGCTGAAGCCAATTCCTTGTTTTACCAAAGCCAGCGCGGCCGTTTTGGCGCGCTGCTCGCTGATTTGCAGATTTGTGGCGCCGTCACCGGTATTATCGGTGTAGCCGCCTAGTTTCACCTTGGCATTCGGAAACGACTTAAGCACCTCTGCTATATTATGCAGTTGCTGTTCCGACTCGGAA
Source organism: uncultured Hymenobacter sp. (assembly GCF_964242765.1). NCBI lineage: Bacteria > Pseudomonadati > Bacteroidota > Cytophagia > Cytophagales > Hymenobacteraceae > Hymenobacter > uncultured Hymenobacter sp. Next base: position 17,514 of record NZ_CAXTBM010000083.1, on the reverse strand, counting down.
GTGAGCGTGGCTTTGCCCGCATCGAAGTACACCCGGTCGAAATTGATCCAGCCTTTCGTCCGGTTCACGGAGTCAACCTGGAAAGCAGGATTTGATAGAAACGTATACAACCGGTTCTCTGTGGAATTGGCACCTACTTTTTGCGCAGTACCATTGGCCAGCGTTAAGATAATAGGCTGACCAGTGTCGTAGATATAGGCATCCCGGTCTTTGTCGTAAATCCCTGTCGTAGAAGCAGTGGGTGCTTCCGCCGGCGTGGTAGCCGACGATGACGTTGGACTGGAAGTGGCGGCTGACGCCAAAGCCGGAGTAGCCATCCGCGGATCAGCGAAAGCGGCCGCAGTGCCAGGGATGGTTGTCAACTGGTCGTGGCCGAAGTAATAGCCCAGGCACACGGCCAGCAAGAGCACTACGGCCCATTGCCAGCGGAACCCACTAGCGGGGCTCGTGGCGGGGGCGCTGGTTTCGGGTTGGGGGGTGAAAGTTGCTCCACCACCAATGGGAGTCCAGATGCCTTGCTCAGCAGGACCAGCCCGCCGCGCCATCGCCGCCGGCCGCGAAGTTAGAGGCGTAGGAATTTGAGTGGTGAGATGGTCATTTAAATCTGCTGGGCGGCGGCTCATGTCCGGGAATAACGCCATGGCAATTTCTGCCTTTTGCGTTCTAAACCAATTCATAAGCTCGGCTTGTGACAGCTCGTTTTCGGCGGCGTATTTCCCAAGCACGCTCAGAACGGCGGCCGCCGCTACAAGCAGCAACGACTGACCCGCCGATTGCCGAATGCTGGATACAATAGCAATTCGGTTGATTAAGCCTTCATATCCATCCCCCGCTAAGCCCTGCATCAAGCTGGCTCCTTTAGCATACCAAGCAGTGGTTTCCAGATGAGGCAAGTGCGGAAATAAATTGGCGCTATAGGCCTCGCGCGCTAAGTCAAGCAGGGTTTCCGGACCTCCTGTTCTCTCCGCCCGCAGCATCAGGCTTTCCAGCACCAGCGGAATAGCTTTTTCCAGGGCTTTTTCTACCCCTCTCTCGCTTTCATCAACCGCTAAGCTTATATGGCTGATGACCTTACTGGTAAAACAAAATTTTACTGCTTCTACTACATTAGTTTTCATTACTCTAAAGTTTAAACTGTAATCAGGGGGATTGTGGGCTTTGGGAGGCTGCTAATAATTCAGCGGAAGCAAGTAGTTGTCGAAACAACGCGGCTGCTAGTAGTAGGCAGCAAGTAGTGACCATAGCCCACAGCAGCATATAGGCACAAACAATAGGCACTCGTAAGGGGAAAAGAGTACGTAGTTGTAGACATAGGCGGGTTTGGGCTAGGTACAAAAAAACAATCTTTTAGAAATATAATAACAAATAATTGTATTATAAACGATGTTTCTATCTTTCTCTGTGAGCGTATAAAATGTGTTTTCTTACAACAGTTGAGTGTTCCACGAATAGTTATATATACAGGATTTCTATAAGCAGCATTGGTTCAGGGTAGCTGAACAGTTTGCTACGGTACAGGTTGGAGTAGTACGTAGCCGAGTTAGTATCGATGCATCAAAGACAAAAAAGCCCCTCCCACCAGAGGCAAGAGGAGCTTTTGTTTGCTTGGAGTTGGTTACTCAGCTAGTTGTATGCGTTCTGTGCGCACGTCGGTGCCATTCTGAATTCGCAGCAGGTAAGTGCCTGCTGGTACATTGTTGGCGGGTATCGTAACCTCGTTAGCACCACTGTGCGCCTGCCGCTGATAATGCGCTACGCGCAAGCCTTGCGGTGTAACAAGCCAGATGTCGAGGGGGCCGGCCTGCTCGTAGGTGGTGTTAATGGTGAACTGCTCGTGCGCGGGATTGGGATAGATGCTTACCGTTGTGAGAGAGAAAGAGCCCGGGGTGCTAGGTGGCGCGGTGGAAGCCGCGCTGCGACCCGCAGTTGTGTTTTGGTTGAAGAATTCCACATCATCGAAATACAGCCACTGGCCAGGCCCTCCGGTGCGGGAGTAAAAGCCAATTTCGCATTGCCCGTTCGTTACATTGATGTCTCGTATTGTTACTTGAACCCAATTTCTGCTTCCTCCCTCCGAAGTACTTGGAATAGCAGTTTCCACTAGCGGCCCCCCAAAATTCTTGGCTAGCATCGTTACGGCGCTCTGGCTGCCGCCGCACCGCACCCAAGCTCGCAAGGTATAGAGGCCGTTGGCAAGGCTGGTTGCCGTTTGGTGGGTGTACACCTCGTAAGGCTGTGGGTGGTAGTGCGTACCGTGGTAGGTGCCTGTGTGCGAACTGCCGTAGCTTTCGCTGTAGTCGGTGTAGTCTTGGCCGCTGGCGCCGCCCCACGTGTGCCAACTCCGCGGTGACTGCACACCCTGGCCATCTTCCTCGAAACTAGGATTCGCCAGCAAGTTAGCTTGGGCGGCGGGAGCCGGAAGCGTAATAGTGACGGCCATAGCAGTGGAGGTGGTTGCGGAGCTAGTGTTGTCGGTGGCGCGGACGGTAAGTTCAAAGGTGCCGGCCGCGGCGGGTATCCAACTCAACTCATAGGGGGCGGAAGTGTCTTCGCCTAGCTTGGTGCTGCCCTCAAAGAATTCCACTTTCGTAACGCTGCCATCCGCATCGGTGGCTGTCGCCGCTACAGTTAGGGCGGTACCAAGAACGGCGGTGCTATTGTTGGTGGGAGACGTTAGGCTGGTAGCCGGTGCTGCATTGGTGGGCGTAGCGCTGCCCACTACGCCCACTATGATGTTGTTTGCTTGCAGTTTCTGCTGCCAAAGTGTCCACTCGTTCTGCTCGGATTGCCGATTGATTGGGTTGGGTAGGTGGGTGGTACCGGTGCAGGTGCTGCACGCCCCGGGGCTCAGGTCTTGGCGGTCGGAGAAGGGGTTGTTGGCGCCCCACCGCACGTAGCCAATGGTGTTTTGCTCGATGCGGTTATTAAAGAAAATTGAACCCGGAGCCTGATAATAATTAAAGACGGCGGTAGCGGCGTAGGTGGCGTTGAGGCGGGAGCCATCGGGCAGCAGGCCACTGGTGACCAGGCGGTTGTCGTGGAAGTAGATGTCGTGGCCGGCGGCAATGTTCATGGCCGCGTTGCAGGTGCTGACAAACTGGTTGTGATGCGCCTCGATAAAGCCGGCCGCCGTTGCCAGAACGGTGCCGTCGCCGTCGGTGGTAAGGCCCGTGCCAGTGAAGCTCGCTCCCGTAGCCGGGAAAGGATACGCGCCTTGCACGTAGTTGTCGTGCACCTGCAAAGGGCTCTGAGAAGTGCCCGACGTGTTGTAGAAGTTGATGTTGTCTTCAACGAGGCTCTGATTGGCCTCATTAACTACTTGGTTGTAGCTGATGTCGACGTTGGAAAGCTGCTGTACCGTGTTCAGCAACAGAAAGCTGCTGCGGGTGCTGCCCTGGTTGTTGCGCCAGCGCCCATCGATGTTGCTGGCTTGGTTGTAGCGTACCGTTAGGGTTTCACTGGGAGAGCCATTGCCGCGCCACCGGTAAACCACAATACCACTCGTGTGCTCGAAGTAGTTGTGTTCGATAGTCAGGCGGCGGGCGTAGGGAATATCCAGGAAGCGTCCTCGTGCTTGCCCATTAAAGGAAGGCTCCAATCCATAACCCCGGCACTGCCGCACAGTTACGTCGGCTCCTTCCGTGGAGACACGCACCAAATCGCCGGCTCCACTCAGTACGCATCCCTCCAGCACCACCGGATCGGTGGTCTCAATACGCACGCAAGGCACGTTCGAGTCCAGACTTTGGTAGTTGCCGGTGTACACGCCGCCCCTCGTAATGGTAATCGGACCCGAGTAAGACACGTTGGGAGCTTGCGCGTGCGTTATGGCTGGCAACAAGGCCAACGCACCAATAACCCAAGCTGAGCAATGCAGTAGGTTTTGTAGAGTAGAACTCAACCCGGAAAAAGTAGGCGTATTTTGCACTTTTACGATCCTGGAATTTAGATGATATGGTGTGTAGCAGTGACTCCGGAAAGACAGGAGCGAAGGCGAGTTACAGCAGCATGTGTTAAATTATATTCACAAATAAAGGCGAAGCCAATAAGGTGAAATGTTCGCTGTCCAGTGCTCAGCAAAACACAGGCATGAACTGGAATCAGCAGGCTTAGAGGAAAGAAGAGCATCCGGTACTCCAAACGGAGTGCTTTAATGCAATACGCTGACAATATGTGATTTAGCGAGCTAAGGACTGCTCTGCTAAGCCACCGAAGTAGACTCTGATTACCTTCTCAACGGCCATTTTCGAAAACTGAAAAATGGTGGCTGAACTTCGCTTTCAGAGGAACATATTTACTTGTCGGCTTTGAAAAGTTCAAATCGAATGTTGGTGTTTATTGCAAATATAGGTATGAGGAGCAAATCCCAAAATGCTCCGACATATTAGGAAATTATATTTTTATTATAAGCATATATTTTAATTATAACGAGCTGCTATAACCTTACTGATAATAGCTTTCACTTTCGTAGGCCTAACAACTTTTGATACAGATAGGGGAAGCTGAGCAGAAACCTGCGAAAACAATAAGTTGAAGCAGGTTGTGGCCGCTTTTGCCAGCGTTTGTGCTTGTCTCGATTTTCGAGTCTTTACAGTGCCAGCAAAACATGTGGCAAACCACTTTCGAATCTATTTTGAAAAAACATGTAGCAACAAATGCCAAAATTTTATTCAAATATTATGCGTAACCCTGCAAGCGAAAGCACGTAGCAAATACCTCCATCCTGTGCTTTAGAAAAGTAAAGCGTACTTACTTCATGGTCAGCGAGGTCACTTCCCAGGCCCAAGACGGAGTGGGGTGAACAGGATTGCTGAGCAGTCAGTCTTAACGAGGCGCTACTGACTTAGCCACTGGATGGCGCCGTGGGCTGCCCAAGCTCCGGTACTAAAGCATCCCTGTAGTAGATAACCGCCGGTAGGGGCTTCCCAGTCCAGCATTTCGCCGGCCAGAAAAGTGCCTGGGCGGCGGTGCAGCATGAGGTGTTCGGTTAGTTCGGGCCACGCCACGCCGCCCGCGCTGCTAATGGCTTCATCGAGGGGGCGCAAGGCCTGCACGGGTAGGGGCAAGTTGCGGAGCAAGGAGGCTAAGGCCTCGGGTGGAGCGGTGAGTTCGTGGGGCGCCACCTCGCGTAGCAAGGTGTAAACGGGCGGCCCAAGGCGCAGCGTCTGACGTAGGAAGTCGGGCAGGGAACGGCCAGGGCTCAAGTTTTGCAGCTTGCCCAACAACTGCTCGTCGCTGAGGTCGGGCTTCAGATCGAGGTGTAGCAGCGCTGGAGCACCTGCAACAAGCGCAGCGCGCAGGCAGGGCGCAAGGGCGTATACCGGCGTGCCTTCCAGGCCGTATTCGGTGAGGAGCAGCTCCCCCCGAATTCGTTGTGAGTTGCAACGCAAAGCAATGTTCTTGAGTGGGGCCCGCCCCACTTTGGTTTGGAAAAAAGGCGACCAGGTCACTTCCACTCCGCAATTGCTGGGCGCAAACGGGGTACAGTGCACCCCTATTTGCTCGAAGGCGGTGACCCACCGACCATCGGAACCCGTTTTGCTCCAACTCGCTCCGCCCAGCGCCAGCACAGTGGCATCGGGAAACACGTCGAATTCGTGGCCGGTAGCTTCGTCGCGCAGGCGTACCCCACGGGCACCCGCGAAGCCCAGCCACCGGTGGCGAGTGTACAAACTAACGCCGAGCTTGTGCAGGTGGCTTAGCCAAGCGCGTAGCAACTCGGCGGGCTTATAAATTTTGAGCGGAAATATTCGGCCACTGGTGCCAACAAAGGTTTCGATTCCTAAGCTGTTGGCCCACTGGCGCAAATCGGTGGGAGAAAAGTGGCGGAGGTAACGACTGAATTCCAACTGGTTGGAACCGTAGCGGGTCTCGAAAGCGGCAGTGTCTTCGGCATTGGTAAGATTGAAGCCGCCGTGGCCAGCCACCAGAAACTTGCGCCCCATAGTGGCCTGGGCCTCGTACACGGCCACCCGGTGGCCAGCTTCGGCCAAGCGCTGAGCTGCTAGTAGCCCGGCCGGGCCGCCCCCAATAACAGCAACAAAGGAAGACAACGACATCAATTCAATTAAGCAGTCCTTAAATCGGGGAGGGCGCAAAGTACGATAAAGCGGTGGGTTGCCTGGGCAACTTAGCGCTTGGTTGGATTGAGTAGCAGAGCGTACTTCAGCTTATACGGTGGGTTGCACTTGCCAATGAACTTATGGAGGTGCCAGCAGTGCCAGCGGCACAGCACGGCGCAACTGAGATTTTGGCCGTACAAGAAGCTGTTCATTACGCTGGCACATGCCGGTTGCTCCTGCTACATGGGTTCCTATTCCATTCTTATCGGCCTGAGCGTGGCCGTCATTCTCTCCTATTTGTTTGATGTGGTAGCGCGCGCCACTCGGATACCCTCGGTGCTGATGCTACTGCTCACTGGCATTGCCTTGCGCAAAGCCGCCGACTACTTCAACTTCACGCCCGGCATTCCGCCCGTGGTGCTGGAGATCTTTGGCATTATTGGCTTGATCATGATTGTGCTGGAGGGAGCCCTCGATCTTAAACTCAGCCGCGACAAAGCGCCGCTCATCCGGCGGTCCTTTTTGGCCGCGGCTTTCACTCTGGTAGTACAGGCCGTAGCCATCGCGCTACTCTTGCAGGCGTACTTGGGCGCTTCATTCCAAAGCTGCCTCGTAAACGCCGTGCCGCTGTCAGTTATCAGTTCGGCCATTGCCATTCCAAGCGTGGCCAATCTGATGGGCGAAAAACAGGAATTTATCGTGTATGAAAGCACCTTCTCTGATATCCTGGGAATCATGCTTTTCAACTTCGCCCTGCAAGACAATTTCGCTCAGGGTGTGTCCCTCATCACATTCTCGCTTGATGTGGTAGCGGTGGTGGTAGTAGCCATTCTGAGCACCGCCGCTTTGGCGTTTCTGCTGGGCCGTATTCGCTTGCACGTCAAGTTTTTCCTGATTTTGGCCTTCCTGATTCTGCTTTACAGCTTAGCCAAGCAACTACACCTCTCGTCGTTGGTACTGGTGCTGGTATTCGGACTCGCCGTTAACAATGCCGAGTTAATTCTGCGTGGCCCGCGCCTACAGCGCTGGCTGCATCCCGAGCAGTTGGCCGCCGAACTGCATCCGCTTAAAAGCATCACCGCCGAATCGGCCTTTCTGATTCGGACGTTTTTCTTTCTGCTGTTTGGGTTCAGCATCACGCTGGGGGGCCTGCTCAGTGGCACCTTGCTGGTGCAGGGAATCTTGATTGTGGCCGTCCTCACGGCTATCCGCTACGTGTACCTGCGCTATATTGCCCGCACCGATCTTGTGCCCGAGTTATTTATTGCGCCCAAAGGGCTTATTACGGTTTTGTTGTTCTACGGCATTCCAGCCAAACACCACATCGGCGAAGTCGGGGAAAACATCCTCTTTATTGTGATTCTACTCACCGGTTTGCTTATGATGATTGGCCTCCAACTCGCCAACCGCAAGCCGGAAATAGGAGAGTTTTAGCTGCGGTATGGAAGTGCCGAAACGGCGAACAGAATGTTTGGTTGTTAGTGTTAACTGCGCGGTTAAATCAGCTAATTCACCGATTGCTCACTATTCTGTTTCCTTTAGAAGCTGCTTGCGGTAGCCGGCCAAGATGGTTGACTTCAACAGGAAGCCCACATAGTGGCCGTGGTCGACGACGGGCAGAGCCGGGACGCCGAGCTGCTCCATGCAGCGTAGCGTATCGAGCAGCGAATCGTCGGGGTTGACGGTGGCGGGCGGGTCGGTCATCAGGTCGCGCACGCGGGTGGTGCTGTAGTGGGCGTCGTCGAAAAGGGCATCGCGCACCGTGTCCAGGGTGACGACACCTACCAACTGGCCGTCTTGGTCAACTACGGGAAATATGTTGCGGCTGGCGTGGCGGAAGGTTTTCACCAAGTCGCCGAGGGTATCGCCGGGGTGTACTGCCACAAAATCGGTTTGCACCAGATGCAACACATCCATTTGTGCCAGCAACCCCCGGTCACGGTCTTTGTGGACGTATACGCCGCGCTGCACCAATTTGCGTGTGTACACCGAGTACGGCTCGAAGTAGCGGGTAATCAGGTAGGAACTGCTCGTAACCACCATCAAAGGCACGAAGAGCGCATAACCACCCGTGATTTCCGCAATAAGGAAGATGGCAGTGAGCGGAGCGTGTACCACGCCGGCCAGCACGCCGGCCATGCCAAGCACGATAAAGTGCACTTCCGGCACGGTAGTGAGGCCGCTCAGGTTGACGACGCGCGCAAATACAAAGCCCAGCAAGGCCCCCGCAAACAGCGACGAACCGAACATGCCCCCGTTGCCGCCCGCCCCCACCGTGATGGTAGTAGCAAATACCTTGAGCAGCATACTGGCAGCGGCTACGGCCAACAGAATCCACACGTTCTCGTCTCGATACACCGCGAAAATGGACCCGTTAACTAATTGCTGCCCTTGCCCAGCCAACAAAAGCTGCACAATGTTGTAGCCCTCACCGTAGAGCGGCGGAAACAAAAACACGAGGATGCCTAGCGCCAGCCCCCCAAGCAACACCTTGCGAAAAGCACCCGGCCAACGCTCGAAAAACTTGTCGGCCGCGAAGTACACCCGAATCATGTACACCGACAGCATGGCCGTGCACAGCCCCAGCATGATATAGAACGGAATAGCATCGACGGGCCAGCTGGTGGTGATAAGCACGAAAGGCTGCCCCTCAAACAACGCCTTCGATACCACCGTAGCCGTGGCCGCCGACACCAGCAAGGGAATGAAAAACGGGGCGGATAATTCGCCGAGCACCACTTCTACGGCAAACAGCACCCCCGCAATAGGCGAGTTGAAGATGGCCGCCACCCCGGCCGCCGCGCCACAGCCGACCAACAGGCGCCGTTCGCGCGGACCCACGCGCAGCAGGCGGGCCAAGTTAGAGCCCTGCGCCGCCCCGGTTACGGAAATAGGAGCCTCCAAACCCGCTGAGCCACCAAACGAAACGGTGATAAACGAAGTAACGAACTGCGAATACAGTTTGCTGCGCGGCACGATGCTGCCTTGCCGGGCAATGTTGTAGATGATGGGGCCTAATCCCCGGCTGAGGTTGCCATTCAGAAAATAGCGCGTGAAAAGAACCGACAGCGCAATACCGATAATGGGGTACAAAAAAAACGCGAATACGCGCTTTTCCTCGGGCACCCAAGAATAAAGAAATTCCTGTGAGCGGCGCACCGAGTTTTTCAGCAGCACTGCCGTTAGGCCAGCCATCAACCCGACCAGCACACTCACCAGAATTAGGTGTACTCGGTTGTTGACGTGACGTAAGCGCCAGAGCAGCAACGGACTGAGAAGCCGATGAACAAAATTTTTGGGCATAGCCGCAGGGCAATAGGGATGACGGCCAGGCAAAGCCGTTGGCAAGTCCAAACTCTCTTAACGCATGTTACTAAAAAAACGCCTTGAGCTAGTAGTTTCGGCGCGCAATAATCTTGCCTACTTACTGCGCCAACGTGGGCGGGGCGTAGCCTTTATCGAGCAGCAGGTTCTTTACTTTCTGCATTACCTCGCTCTTGGTTTCGAGGGCACCCCGGCGGTATTCCTCGGATGAAGACCAGAAGTAGAGGCGCACATCGGCCGTGGTATCAGTTGATTTTTCCAGCACCAGATAGGGTGCTCGCGGACTGTCATGGTGCAAATCAGGCAGGGTGCTCAGAAATTCAAGCACCACGTCCCGCACCTGTTCGTAGCTGCCCTCAGGGCCATAATTAACGGTAATTAGAAAATCCTGCCGCAGGTCGCCGTTGCGGGTGAAGTTGACGAGTGGTTCCTTGAGCACGATGGAGTTGGGCAGGAATACGTGCTTGCCATCGAAGGTGCGAATAACGGTGGTCCGCAGGTTCAGGGCTTCTACGTGGCCTATTTGGTCCCGGATCTGCACGGTATCGTTGAGATGAAAGGGACGATTGAAGGCTAGAATTACGCCGGCCAGAAAGTTCTCGGCAATGTCCTTGAAGGCAAAGCCTACCACGAAAGCCGACAAACCGGCCGCGCTTAGCATTCCGGTTACCACGCCCGAAAGCCCAATGACCTCCATGGCGAGCAGTAACCCGAGCAGCCACAGCGCCCAGCGACTGATGCCCGTGAGAAAGTCGGCCAGCAACGGGTCGTGGGCCCGGCCGCGCAACCGGGTGCCTAGCGCCCGGCTGAGGCGGTTTGCGACAAGAATAGCAATGGCCAGCAGGACCAGCGCCAGCAGCAGCTTCGGCAAAACAAACAAAAACTGCTGCCAGTACGTGGCCAGTACACGTTGCAAATCGTGAATCATGAAAACAGGGTACGGTAAAACCAACAACCCCGCGGCGGGTGGCCAGCGGGGCAGAAAAGCGTTTTACGCTGAAAACAAGCGAATAGATTTAGGTTAGTTGGTCGTGCCCCTCACCGACTTGCCCCGAAAGGAACAGCGCGCGGGACGCTACACACCGGCGGGCCGATTCAGCCAGCGCCAGAATAGCAGACCTCCCACCGCGTAAGCCACCACATCGAGCGGGTCGGCGGTGGCGCGTGCGTCGATGCGAGGAAGCACCCCCTCAAACCATATGGCTGTCACGAGCCAGGCGCTGAAAATCCAGGAAGCGGGGAGTTTGAAGCCAGGGCTGCGGAAGTACCAGTGGCGCATAACGTAGAGGATGAGCGTAAGCTCCAGCGGTAAAGCGAGAACATCAGCCAAGTAAAAGCGCACCAAACTCGGAAGCTGCCAATCGGCAAAGAGCGGCCCGCCGTATTTGTGCGCGGCAACCAGCACGTACAACGCTACGCCTACCAAAAACAGCGGGTGGCGCAACTCGCCGGGCCACCTTCTCATCCGGCCAGTAGCGCAACCAGCCACAGCAGAAAAGAAACCATGGCCCCGAAAGCCAACTGCCCGCCCCGAATGATGTGCTTGAAAAAGCGCAGCGTGGGACCATCATCCGGCTTGATTTCGAGGCGCATAAAGGACGGCAGCGGCTCATTGGCCAGCGCCTCGCGCGCCTGTTCGCTGCGCATGCGAGGGGCATCCAGGTACAGCCCGCACCGCTCGCACCGGTCGTCGGCCCGCTGCTGCCAACGGCTCCAGAACCCGCAGTGTGGGCATTTTTTGGAGGCAGTAAGCGGCGGTTGTTCCATGGAGCAAAAATAAGGCTTGAGGCCGTGTAATGAGTTGAAAAGTTATCGGAGAGCAGTAACTAGAAAATGCAGTGTGCAACTTCAAACAGATGGTGCTACTTTGCTTGCCGCTTGAAATCTGGCAGGCAGCTGAATGTTTAGAAGGGTTGCGCCGGAACCCGCTTTCAACCACGTGAGTTCCGGCGCAACGGCCGCTATAGCAACAAACAAATCATGGCAAATCGTCGGGCATCTATTACGGATCTAGCCAAACAGCTAAACTTATCGCCCTCCACTATTTCCCGCGCCCTCTCCGATCATGAAGACGTCAGCCAAGCCACCAAGGTCCGGGTGCGGCAGTTGGCTGCTGCCCTCAACTATCAGCCCAACCAACTAGCGGCGGGCTTGCGCCGGGGACGCAGCAAAATGCTGGGCGTGTTGGTGCCGCACATCACCGGCAACTTTTTCCCGCAGGTAGTACACGGTATTGCCACCGAGGCCAGCTTATCGGGCTTCAACGTGATGATCTTTCAATCAAACGAAGACGAGCAGCAGGAAAGAAAAAACATCGAGCTGCTCATGAACGCGCAGGTAGAGGGGATTCTGGTGTCGTTGGCTAACACCACGCACAACTTCAAGCACTTTGAAACGGTGCGAGACAACACCTTGCCCCTGGTTTTCTTCGATCGAATAGTGGAAGGCATTGCGGGGGCGAGCGTCGGCGCGGTGGTGATTGACGACTATCAGGGGGCCTACGAGGTGGTGACGCACCTGGTGGCCCAGGGCTGCACCCGAATTGCGCACTTCACGGGCCCGTTGCATCTTAATATTCACCGCCACCGCCACCAGGGCTACCTCGACGCCTTGCAGGCGCACGGGCTGCCCGCCGAGGACGACCTGACTGTCTGCTGCGAAATGAGTTTGGCGGGCGGTATTGAAGGGATGCAGCAGATGTTGGCCCTGCCCCGGCGGCCCGATGCCGTATTCTCTTCTATCGATGTGGCTGCCGTGGGAGCCATGCAGGTGCTCAAGCAAGCCGGCATCCGGGTGCCCCACGACGTTGCCCTAGTCGGTTTCAGCAACGAGCAGTTCACGGCCTTCACTGACCCCGCCATTACCAGCGTCGACCAGCACTGCGAACTGATGGGCCGCACGGCCGTGCAGTTGCTGCTCGATATGATAACCGACGACCCGGAGCGGCCGGCCTCCCCGCACAACATTGTGCTTAAACCTAAGTTGCTGATTCGCGAATCGTCTATGCGCAAGCCGGAATAGTTTCTTCTCGAATCAGCTGATTCGAGAAGAAACTATTCCGGCTTGCGCGTAGCACAGCTTCCACTTGTGCCGGCTGGTGGCCGCTTCCGTATGCTGGCCCATCTCCGACGCAAGCGGAAGGGGAGGCTACAACTCCATGATATCCTCGTTCCAGAGCGTTGGCTCGGCTTCAATAAATTCCTGCATCATCTCCACGCACTCGTCTAGGTCCAGAACGACGACTTCGACGCCGTGGCTTTCCAGAAACTCCCGGGACTCGCCGAAGGTGCGCGCCTCCCCAACTATCACCTTTGGGATTTTGAACTGCACGATGGTGCCAGCGCACATAAAGCAAGGCATGAGCGTGGTGTAAAGCACCGTATCCCGGTAGGTGCGCTGCCGGCCGGCGTTGCGCAGCGCATCCATTTCGCCGTGGGCAATGGGGTCGAGTTCCTGCACCCGCTTGTTGTGTCCCCGGCTCACGATTTCGCCGTTGCGCATCAGCACCGAGCCAATCGGGATACCACCTTCTTTGCGTCCTTGCCGCGCCTCATCGATGGCGGCCTGCATGAATTCGTCCATGAGTTACTAGTTAAAGGCTTACTGATTTGCGTTTTATAGAGTACAGCATTCTGTTGGTGCTGGTTTTCTAGCGGCCAAGTTAGGCTGAGTCCACCGAAGACTGCTACTGCCGTACCCTCCAAACCCGACTATTTGCTGTATTACAGCACACGAACGGCGAGTTACAGAACGCAGCGCAAGAACCGGCCTGTGCAAGTAAGTACCTGCCTTATTAAACCTTGCCTTACCAACCAAATTCCGTCTGCTTTTTGTCTGTAGCGGGCCAGGACTGAAAATTGAAGTTATGCAGGACGCTAACCCTTTTCCTTAATTTCAGTAATGGGTAGCAGATTATATTTCCAAGGAACAAGGATAGGTGGTTGACACTGAAAAAGTTAAATAATATTCGGGTAATGGGTTTGTATTTTATCCATGGTACTATTGCAATAGAATATTGTCTTCTCAACTTATTCACAACGGCCATTTCAATGAAACACTTTTTACGCGCACTAGCTGCTTTACTTCTGCTTACGCAGAATTTGGTGGCTCAGCAAGTCTTAACCACCTCGCCTTTCAAAGAAAACTTCAATAACATCGGCGCAGGTCTTCCTGCCAACTTCACCGTTCGCACGGGGGCAACCGCTACCAGCCTAGGTACGCCTGTTGCACTAACAACAGCCGCTACAAATCGCAACAACACCGCTGGCGCGTTCAAAAACTTTGCTTCAGCCGATGTTGCTGAAGGATCTGCTACGGACCGCGCCCTGGGCGTACGGCAATCCGGCTCATTCGGTGACCCCGGCGCGGCCTTTGTCTTTCAAATAAATAATACGCTCAATAAAACAGGATTCGCCCTGAAATTCGAGCTACAATCGTTGGATGCTAGCTCGCCTCGCCTTACCACTTGGCGCGTAGACTACGGTGTTGGTGCCGAGCCAACCGCGTTTGCGCCCGCCACCGCTACCGGCACTCTGACAACGGGCGGCAGCACCTTCACCAACAACGTGGTTAACGTAGATTTCGGCCAAACGCTCAACAACCTGCCCGATAACGTTTGGATTCGGCTTGTTGCGCTGAGCCCTACTACGGGCTCAGGCAACCGGGCTAGCTCGGCCATCGACGATTTCGAGTTAAGCTGGAACAACGCCACTACCGGCCCGCCCACGCTGGCTATCAGTCCGGCCACGCTGAGCTTTGGCACGCAGAACGTCGGGACCAGCTCCGCTGGGAAGCCGTACACGCTCAATAGTTCTAATCTGGATGGCACCCAAGTGCAGGTGGCTACTACTGCTCCTTTCGCGGTAGCCAAAACGTCAACGGGGCCTTACGCCAGCTCGCTAACCTACACGGCGGCCGAACTCGCCACTGGCAGCACGCCCGTGTACGTGCAGTTCAGCCCCACCACCACGGGCGCGGCCACGGGTACCATCACCAACTCAGGTGGTGGCGCTGAGTTGCAGACGGTTAGCGTCTCGGGCTCGGGCTTCGACCCCAACCTGATTACCAAGATCAGCAGCATTCAGGGAACGGGCGCCACCGTGGCAGCCGGCACTTACAACGTGGAGGCCATCGTGACGGGCGTATATGCCACCCTCAATCCGGCGGGCTTTTACGTGCAGGAAGAAGACAGCGATTCGGATGGCAACGGCAACTCTTCGGAGGCTATTTTCGTGGTGCAGGCCGGCGCTACTGTTGCCGTGGGCGACAAAGTGAAAGTGACGGGCGTAGCGCAGGAAACCAGTGCAACGCCCTCGTTCAATCAAGCCGTACTGACGTCGTCGGTTGTTACGGTGCTTTCGTCGGGCCATGCGCTGCCGGCTTTTACTGCGCTGGTCAATGCCACGTATTCGGCCGCTGAAGCCGAGAAATACGAAGGAATGCTGGTGGCCTTTACCAACCCGCTAACGGTAGCCGAGGTCAGAAATGTGAAGCAGTTTGGGGAGTTGATTCTCTCCACCAACAGCACCTTGTACCAACCCACGCAAGCCGTGGACCCCAACGACAACCCCGCTACTGGCACCACCAGTACCGGCGCTGCCAACGTTGCGGCCGTGAAGGCCTACGAACTGGCTAACGCGAATAAGAGTATTGTCTTAGACGACGGCAGTGCCCTTTCTAATCCTTCGCCCACCCCTTATTTGGATGCTACGCTGCAAACGGTGCGCGCTAATAGCACTATCTCAAATGTGAAAGGCATTCTGGGTTACGGCTTCAACACGTACCGCATTCAACCCTTAGCGGGTGCTGGCAACGCCCCAGTGGTAACCGTAGCGCGCCCCACGGTACCCACTTTCACGAAGTTCGACGTGAAGCTGGCTAGCTTCAACGTGCTGAATTACTTTAACGGCGACGGGCAGGGCGGCGGTTTTCCGACTGCTAGAGGAGCCCGTACGCCAGTTGAATTCAGCCGGCAGCGCAGCAAGATTATCAAGGCGCTGA
Source organism: uncultured Hymenobacter sp. (assembly GCF_964242765.1). Lineage (NCBI taxonomy): Bacteria > Pseudomonadati > Bacteroidota > Cytophagia > Cytophagales > Hymenobacteraceae > Hymenobacter > uncultured Hymenobacter sp. Next base: position 2,128 of record NZ_CAXTBM010000083.1, on the reverse strand, counting down.
CGGAGATGAACGCCGACGTGGTAGGCCTGATCGAAATCGAGAACGATGGGACGGAAGCCACTTCGGCCATCCAAGACTTGGTAAACGGCTTGAACACCGCACTCGGTAGCCCTGTCTACAGCATCGTGCAGGATGGAACCACCACGCAACCCGGCAACACCGACGCCATCCGCTGTGCTATTATCTACAAGCCGGCTGTGGTGCAACCCTTGGGGGCCGTGCTGCTGGGCACCGATAATGTGTTTGAGCGCCCACCCATCGCGCAGGTATTCACCCTGACTGCCTCGCCCGACACCCTGACCTACATCGTCAACCATTTCAAATCCAAGGCCAGCGGGACCGGCGTTGACGCCGACCAGGGCGACGGCCAAGGCCCTTCCAACAACCGCCGCAAAGCCCAAGCACTAGGCTTGCTGAACTTCGTGAATACCACCGTAATTCCGGCCGGCAACAACAACATTGTAAGCGTAGGCGACTACAACGCCTATTTTGAAGAAGACCCGTTAGATATTTTGCGGGCCGGCGGCCTGACCGTCACGGGCTCGGCCACGTCGATTTCCTACGTCTTTGACGGGCTGAGTGGCTCCTTGGACCACGCCGTGTTGTCGGCGCCCCTCACGCCGTTTGCTACCGTAAAGAAGTGGAACATCAATGCCGAAGAGCCCGAATTCTTGCAGTATAACCTGGCCGGTGCCGCCACCGATGTCAACAGCCCCTACCGCTCTTCCGACCACGATCCGCTGCTCATCGCCCTGGATTTCCCGACCATCATCAAGCTAACGGCATTCACGGGTGCGCAGTCGGGCAACAAAGTCAAGCTGGATTGGACGGTTGTAAACCGGGCTACCACTGGGTTTGTGGTAGAGCGCACCCTTGACGGTAAAGTGTACAAGGAAGTTGATGCGGTGAAAGCCAACAAAAACCAAGGCCCAACTGCCAACAATTATTCCGCTATGGATTATGATCCGGTGGAGGGTGTTGCGTACTACCGCCTCAAGCAAGTTGACACAGACGGCACTCTTATTTATTCGCCGCTGATTGCCGTGGAATTCGAGGCTAAGTACGAGTTGGTGGTGTACCCTAATCCGGTGAACAACTACATGATAGTCTTGCTGGTAGGTAATTACTCTCTCAATCAGTCTTACAGTCTGGAGCTGATTTCCAGTCAGACTGGTCAGTCGGCTCTCTCGCTGACGGGGAATATGTTGCAGCTGCAACCTCAAATCAACCGCTATATCTCCCGAGTGAAAGCGGGCATTTACACGTTGCGCCTGACGGGCCCTAATGCGGTGTATACCCAACGCATAGTGAAACAATAAGTAGCCGGCCGCAACAGCTCGATGAAGAGCTGAACGATTCTTGCAAACCAAAAAGCCCCGTTCTAGAACGGGGCTTTTTCTTGCTAGTTCTTTAAAGGTAGCCCAATCCTTTATCTGGCACATATGCCCCGGTAGGGGCAATACTGGCACTTTTCTAGGTCGTCGGTCTTGCGGATGGCCTCGGTGGGGTCGAGAATGCGGTTGACTAGCTGGCTCAGGAGTTCCTCGCTGCGCGCCATGAACGATTGGCCATCCGCAGTCAGAAACGACATATCAGCCGACATGGGGCCGGCCGGAATGTTGCGCAGCGAAATAATGGCGGCATCGGCGGCGGGTCGGCCGCCCTGCTCCAGCATAAACCGGTAGAGCCAGAGCTGCCGCACCTTGTCCGCCGCCGATGTATCCTCCCGAATCAGGCGCTCGGCGGCCTCGGCGGGCGTTTCGTTGCGCTTTTGCAGCTTCAATTCGTGGGCGTGTACGAGGCCGGTTTTGTAGTCGACCACCCGCAGGCGGCCGTCGGGGAGCTGGTCGACCCGGTCGGCAAAGCCGATCAGGCTAACGGGCAGCCTTTCGCCGCTCGGCAGCGCCACGTAGATGGTGGCCTGCAAGCCTTCTTCGATGCTTTGAATTTGGAGGGGCAGGCCATTGGGCTGCGTGAGCAGACTTTCGAAGTAGCGCCGCACCAGTTGGGTGGCCACCTGGCCCCGCACGTGGTTGAGGCCCTCATCGGCCCGGGCGTGGCGGTCGTCTTCTTCTCTGCGCAACGCCTTGGCTACTAGCGCCGGAGCGGTCTTCACTAAGTCCGGAAT